>CANCRX010000095.1 GCA_947380655.1 Alcaligenaceae bacterium
CTGTGCGCGCTGTTCTGGGGCGGTACATTTATTGCAGGACGCATGACAGCTCAAAGTATGCCGCACATGACCATCGCGACAGGTCGGTTCGTGGTTGCAGCCGTGATCTTAATAATCGTTGCCTATCGGGTGGAAGGCGGATTACCCAAACTCACCCGCAGTCAGTTTTTCTCTACCCTCGCGCTAGGTCTGACGGGCATCAGTATCTACAACGTTTTTTTTCTCGCCGCGCTTGAACGCATGCCAGCAGGAAAAACTGCACTGCTTGTTGCCATGAGCCCCATTCTGACGGGCATTTCCGTCACCATCATCCTGAAAGAGCGACTTGGCTGGCATCGTTGGGGAGGCCTGATCTTCGCGTTTGTTGGCGTAGTTACCATCGTGACAAAAGGCGATGTATTGCATGCCACACAAAGCATTATCAGTGCATTTGGCTGGGGTGAATTTTTCATGATGACCGCGATCGTGAGTTGGGTCGCCTATACCCTTATCAGCCGTTTCGCTCTCAAAGGCTTGTCACCTATCGCGGCAACAACCTACGCCACGCTGTTTGGTGCAGGATTTCTATTGATCGGTGCAGCCTTTGAATTACCCCAGCTCACCGCGGAGATGCTGACGTGGAAGAATGCAGGCGCCATTTTCTATCTGGGTAGTTTTGGTTCGGCCCTCGCCTTTATCTGGTACAGCGAAGGCGTAAAAACAATTGGACCTGCCCGTACCGTTGCGTTTACCAATCTGGTTCCTGTCTTTGGTGTGCTGCTAGGATTTCTAATCCTGTCAGAACCTATTCTGCCCTCTATGGTGATAGGTGGTGGGATTGTGATCGCTGGTGTGACTTTAACTAATCGAGCAAAAAAATGAAATTCCACTTACTTCGCAATACTTTCATCGCCCTTGCATTGGCTGCGTTGAGCGCGACGGGCATGGCACAAGACTACCCAAGTCGCCCGATTAAACTCATCGTCCCTTTTCCGTCCGGCGGAGCGACAGACATTGTGTCGCGCGTGGTCGCACAGCAACTAGGCACCGAACTCGGGCAAACCATTATTGTCGACAATAAAGCGGGGGCCGCAGGGGTGATTGGTGCTGAGGCGGCTGCACGCGCAGCACCTGATGGTTACACCCTGGTTCTGACGACCTCGAGCACCCACACGATCGGTCCCCTGCTCAATCCTAAAATCCCTTACTCCGCAACCAAAGACTTCACGCCTATCATCTACCTGGCTGCCTCACCACAAGTCGTAGTCGTCCCCTTGAGTTCACCTGCAAAGACCATGCAGGAGTTGATCGATTACACACGCAAAAATCCTGGTAAATTAAATTTTGGTTCGGCAGGTATTGGTGGGATCCCTCACCTTTCCACAGAAAGATACCTTGCCATGACCGGTTTGCAAATGACGCATGTCCCTTACAAAGGAACAGCCCTGGCCATGCCGGACTTAATGGCGGGTCGACTGGACATGATGTTTGATTCGATCTCGGCTGCACTTCCCCATATCAAAGACGGTAAAGTCCGCGCCTTGGCTGTCACATCACCCAAACCAACCTCTGCAGCACCAGACATTCCATTGCTGTCACAGACGGTACCGGGTTATGAATCACTCACCTGGTTTGGCGTGTTTGGACCAGCAGGTCTGCCGGCCCCTATTGTCAGCAAACTCAATACTGCACTGAATAAAACACTCACCAACTCTACTCTGCTCGAGCAGCTCAGCAAACTCGGCTTTGACGCGGGTGGTGGCAGCCCCACTGATTTCGCAAACAAACTACGCGATGAGACGGCAATGTGGAAAAAAGTCATCGAAGATGGAAAAATTACCCTTGAGTAATTCCTTTCACGATCACTCAGTCACGGAGAGATTGATGCAGTCTGCACTCAAGAGCAATCCAGTCAGTCCCAAAAAACTGCTGCTCAGTAAATGGACAGCGGTCGCACCGCAGAACAAAGAAAAACACTTTTTGGTCAGCGCGGTGATCACACCTGAAATTGCAGGAAATCCAGTGACTGAAATTGAACTCGAGGCGGCCTTAACGGGGCGTGTTCAACGCATGACATGGAGAGAATTAAAAAACGCTTCCAAATGGAAGCGTGGCTGGGTTTGAGCGAGCATCGCGCATTGGTTCTAGGCGTCTACCTTGGTTTTATTGACCTGAGTGCTTTGAGGAAATCCAAATTTTAAGACGAGTGCCGCCACATATAGAAGAATCACGGTTCCAAGCAGGTCACCAACAAACATTGGGACAAGCCCCTCAAAAGGGCTTTGCATGCGACCCGCAAAATAAAAATAAATATTATGTGGAATGACGTTACAAAGTGCACCGACTAGTCCGAATAAACTGAGCTGTCTAGGATATAACCCAGCAAGATTTGATGGCATCCTTAACCAGCGCGTGCACAGTGTCACCGCCAGTACTGGCCCAAGTGCTGACAATCCAGCCAAAGTGATTGCCTCAGAGAAATTGTGACTAACAACCGGGGCACTCGTAATCACTGCCCCAATAAACAACCCCGCAGCACCGACCCAGTCGAGCAGCATCACCGAAAGCATGCGAATCGCAGCAGGCAAAAATATCCAGGTAATAAAGTGGCCTACACCAATCGAAGAGAAAAGGATTTCATTAAGCTTAAATAGTCCCACCCAAATAGCTGCGACACCTAGCGCGAGAGCCAAAGAAAAAACCCACTCCACAAAACGTGTTGGGGTGGGTTGATCAGTGATCTTGGACATCAATAGTCGCTCAAATGCATATTATCCAGGCTGCTGAGCCTGTTCGAGTGCCTGACCGATCGAAGTGAAATAATCATTCGTCAGCGCTGTAGGTACAACATATTTAATACGGCTATCGGTCTGATCGACATCGAGTGCAATCATGCCTTTTTTGATTAAAGTCTTGAGTCGTCGATGCGCGGTAGTGGCCGAAATCTCTGTCGACAGGCCCATCGCCTCAAGCACGCTGATTTTATTACCTGCATGCCAAGTTGCCGCGAGTTGATTGAGCAAACGCTCTTCAACTGGGTCTAAATTGGGAAAGGTTGGAATTTTACGGATAGCATTAATCAGGTTTAGAAACCTGAGATACATCATGGAGTGTTTTGAACTTGTCATATCGACATGATATAGAAATTGCTAACTAAAGTACAAGATTTTTCGGCAATCATTACCAAATGGTAAGAAAAGCACTTCGTGTTACGACAAGATGCATCAGATCAACACACTACTCAGAGGCCTAAAATAACGTTAGATCAGATCCGAGTTTTAATTTCTGGTTGACTTATTGGCAGGAAAATCACCAAAATTTCTAATGACCTTGCTCACCAACCACAAGGTAAACAAAATAATAAATATTCCAAGCAATGTGCTCAAGGTGAGCTTGGACTCAAACCAGCCAACCTGGTATTTAGCGATTATCAACAAATTCAAATAATGACAAAATGAGTGTGAAAGACTAAAAATTAGTCCAAGTGTGATGACATGGGCAAAGGTTAAATTATCAAGTTTGTTTCCAACCTTGACTATTGCCAAAAAAATATTCACCACGATGAGCTGGACACTCATCGAAAATAAAACCATACCGACGATGACGAGTATCTCAGCATGTGGAAATCTATACATATAGCTAGGGATCAATGCCAAGAGGATGCCTAGTGCGCCGTATACCCTACCTATTAATATGGCTAGAAATACGACGCCTGCGGGTAAATATACGGAGGCAATACCGTTGTTGCTGGGTAAATACTCCGAAGCAACACCTTGTAATTTAAGGAATAAATAGAAGCCGAGCGTAGATAAAAGTATGACCAATAAATTGGGCACAAACAGATTAAATAGTTTTTTCTTCATGATATTGTTTCTCGCTTATAGTTTTTAGGTTGACTGGCGATCGGCAATGAGCAAGTGATTTTAAGTACTAGCCTGGATAATTAAGTCGGCGGTTTCAATGGGCAAGTGCGATGGCAAGTGCAATGGCAAGTGCGATTTATTATTTATGGAAGCTAACCAAAATAACTTATAAAATCAAGAAAAATTACATCATCTTTTTATCATAAGTTTTAAAACATTAATGTATGAAACACCTTGTATGAAACACCTTCGCTAAAGATGACTTAAAAAGAAAACAATTCATGACTCATTTCTATTTGCGATTTTTTAATCTTCTTCACGCACTTAATGAAGAAATACTAGAAGATAAAAACAATAACCGTTTACGGCTTCTCATGAAAATTTGCTCGGAGGCCTATATCAAAAATAACCTATTAACCGTCAACCAAGTACTCGCTTGGACAGACCATGGCTCCCAATCGACTTTACACAAACGTTTACATGAACTGGTTGAACTAGGCCAAGTAACGCTTGAATATCATCAAAGCGACGCCAGAGTGAAATGGGTTCAACCCACGAAAAAAGCATTGGCGCTATTCGATAAACTCGACCAACTGATGATTCAAACCGTCGCGTCTGGGCCAGTTATTTGAAGCGATCGAATCATGCATTCAAGATGCAGCGTGGCGGACGTTAACAAGAAGTATATTTTTTGAAGAAGTATATTTTTTGAACCAAAAACGACAAGGGGTTACAGACCAAAATCTGTAACCCCTTGATAATACTGGTGCGCCCGGCAGGATTCGAACCTACGACCCCCTGGTTCGTAGCCAGGTACTCTATCCAGCTGAGCTACGGGCGCGCTACGAAGACAAAGAGTATAGCAGACTTTTAAATTACGTTCAAAGAACCACCGCTGATTTCTATCCGTGCAACCGTCACCCAGAAATCTTGGGCAGATTCGCCGCCTTGATCGCACGCCCCATTTCTATGTAGCCCTTTTCCAGGATCTCCAGATAAGCTTTGCCAGTCAAGGGAGCAGGATCAACTCCTAACTGATTCAGTCTGGCGGTTAAACCAGGGTCTTGCATCGCTTTAAGTACGGAATTTTGCAGGATAGCCACGGTTTCTGCAGCAGTCCCTTTGGGCACGGCCAGACCAAGCCATGAATCAATTTCCACAGCAAAGCCCTGCTCCTTCATTGTCGGGACCTCAGGATACTCGGGCCAACGCATCGGGCTCGCGGAAGCCAACATCCTAAGTTTTCCGCTTTGAATATGTGGAATCACATCAGACGGGTTCTGCACGATCACGCTCACATTGCCACTCAACAACGCAGTCACCGTTTCCGCACCAGACTTGTAGGATATCTGCTCAAATTTTCCACCTGTTAAACGCCCTAGCTCCAAGACTGCCAAATTATTCGGTGCGGAGGTTGTTCCAAAAAACAAACCTTTGCCTTCCTTTGCTGCACGAACTAGATCAGCCACTGTTTTATAGGGGGAGTCAGCAGCGACCACCATCCCATAGCGAAACCGACCATAGCCCGCAACAAACTCGAAATCCTTGATCGTGTAGGTCAGGTCCATCAGATGCGGCATGATGGCAACCGTTGAATAGGTCACAACACCGACTTGATATCCATCTGGTTTTTGACGAGCAATGTAGGCTGGCGTCAAGGTTCCTAGTGCACCAGGCTTGTTTTGTACGACAACGGGCTTTGTCAGGAATTTTTCCATCCCTTGCCCCAGCGCTCGGGTAGCAACGTCGGTATTACCCCCAGCACCGTAGTTGACAATCAAATTTACTTCGCGATCTGGAAACGCCTGAGCCTGCGCAAGGGGCGAGGCAAACAATGCCGCTGCGGCGAATGCGATCAATGAACCCGCTACACCTAATGATGTCGTGATTTTTTGTTTGAATATTGTTTTCATTTTGTCTCCTTACTTGAATCTTCGCCTTGATTACGACATGAAAAATCCACCATTAATGTCGATCGTGGCACCATTGATAAATCCACTCGTATCCGCACATAAAAAAGCGATTGCTGCACCAACTTCTTCGGCCGTACCAAGTCGTCTGACCGGAATTTGCTCAGCATAACGACGATTGACTTCCTCTCCCGCCTGCATCGCCATATCCGTCAGAATCCGGCCAGGCGCAACACAATTAGCCGTGATGCCATACGGTCCCATTTCCGAAGCAATTGCGCGGGTCAGGCCTAACAAGCCTGCTTTTGAGGCCATATAGCTCGGCCCTGCCACAACAGACTTTGAACGTCCCGCGAGCGATGAAACGCTAACAATACGACCAAAACCCTGTGCCTGCATGCCCGGAATAAACAACTGGCTGATACGCATAATTGAGGTCAGATTCACGTTCAGAACGTTTAACCATTCCTCAACAGTAAGATCCAGAATGCCACTCGATTTCCCATCTGCACGCTTAGGTGATATGCCTGCGTTATTCACAAGAATACTAACGACACCATGTAAGGCCTCTGTTTGTTCACGCACTCGCGTCATAAAAGCCATATCCGTCACATCACCCCTGAAACACAAGGCATCCAGATCAGACAGCCCAAGCTTTGCAAGATCAATAGGTTTGCTATCGATCAACACCACAAACTTTCCCTCAGCAATCAGTTTTTTAGCGGTAGCCAACCCGATACCTTTGCCGGCACCCGTTACTAAAGCGATTTTTCTTGTCACAATCAATTCTCCGCGGTGTAAAAAGTGATCGGGGGAAAAGCGTTTTGATCGGTTATCACTTCGATGAGGGTTGTGAACTCGCTTGAACGCGCCTCATCGAGCGCCCGACCCAGCTCAGCGGGATCACTCACTCGCACGCCATTACAACCACAACTACGCGCAATCGCAGCATGATCAACCGGATAAAAATCTACCGCTGAAGTGTGATCACCAAATTTCACATTCTCAGCATGTTTTTGATAGCCAAGGATACCGTTATTAAGCAGTATTAGCGTAACTTTCAGCCCCATACGGCGAGCAGTTTCGAGTTCTGACCACACGTGCCCAAACCCACCATCGCCGGCGAGACAAAAGACATCCGCCTCGGGCTTGGCTACTTTTGCACCCAGCGCCATGGGAAACCCCCAGCCTAAACCGGCTAAGCCACGTGGCGTAATAAAGCGCATGCCACTTTTCAGAGAGGTCAGACAATTCGCGATCCAGATTGACGAATAACTCGCATCAGCCACCACGATAGAGTCCGCTGTTAATCGCTGTTGCAGTTCGTACATGATCCGCTCAGGACGGATTGGTTGTTGCTCGGACAATCTTACCGGTGCTGATTCTTGCAGATAACGATCTCGCGCAGACTGGATACTTGCTTCGAGCAACGCGCGCTGCGCGCCACGCTTGGAAAGATCAAGTTGCGTAAGCGCATGCGTGAGGGCCTCCAGAGTCAGTCTTGCATCACCCACCAATCGTGTAGCTTCATAATTACGACCAACTTCAGTTCCATCGATATCAAGATGAATAAAGTGAGCATTTTTAGGATAGAGCTGCCACGAGTCCGTACCATTCTGGTTGGTGCGATTACCGATCAACAAAACGACATCTGCATCGGTAACGAGTGTGCGCTGATAGCGCGTGGCACCATTCGGCCCCATGAAATAGCCCACCACACCGACGGCCAGGGGGTGTTGCTCATCGACAGCCCCCTTACCCATGACTGTTGTGGCAACGGGTAAATGCGCCTGATTCATCAAGGCAGTTAACGCGTCTGCAGCATGCGAGAGATGTACCCCACCACCAGCGATTACCAGCGGGCGCTCAGCCTGTGCAAGCATGCGTGCTACTTCAGCGATCGCACTGGCAGGTGCAACGGTTGGATCGAGTGGAAAATGCCCAAGATTTGCGCATCGCGTACTCGGTGCAGCAGGCTCAACCAATAAATCGCTCGGCAATAACAACACCACAGGACCAGGTCGTCCTGAGCAAGCCATGGCAAAGGCCTGATCGATATAGTCATCGACTCGACTCGCATCTCCTACACGTCTGACCCATTTCGTGACGGAGGAAAACAAACCAATGTGATCCAGATCCTGAAATGCGTTCTTATCGTTTTGTAGTCGACTAACATCCTGTACCAAGGCAATCACAGGTATTGAGGCTTTTAGAGCCTCGGCAAGTGGCGCGACCAGCAACGCCGCAGCGGGCCCATTTTGTGCGGTCACAATTGCCGGTTTACCGGTTAATCGAGCATAGGCATCGGCCATGTAACCGCCTGCGTTTTCTGTCCGATAAGCAATCTGTTTCATCCCTGCCTGCTCCGCAGCAAGGTGCAACATTGAGGGCAGGCTTTGACCAAAGGTCAGCTCGACACCATGGCGCTTGAGGGCGCGAACAATGGCGTGTGAAACAGTATTGGTAAGGTTCAAACCAGACACAGTGAGTGGCTTGAGAAGATTACTGCGTATTGATGTCATGTTTGTCTCGTTGCATGCTTATAAATGTTTTTTTTCATTTATACGACATTTTTGATGCATGTAGAGACTTTAAGAGGTCATTCTCAATGACTTATTTCGGCGTAAAGTTTTAGCCTGCGTCAAGAACTCTCAAACAAGCAGTCAGAACATCCTCTGGCTTGACATGTTTAATTTCGGTTGAGCCGTCAGCTGGCACGACATCCGCAGTATTGTCACGCGTCCAGAACCACTCGCGGTTGAGCTCATGGAACACACCGACATACGGCACGCCCGAGAACTGAGCCAGGTGCGAAGGACCGCAATCATTGGCGACAACCAGCTTCGCCATTAACACAGCCGCTGCGATCTCAGGTAAGGGACGCGTCATCAGAAATTTAAAATCTTCCCGCTTCAAGGTCAGTAGCCACTCATACTCTTTGGTCTCGTCCGGCCCAAGCACAAAACAAAAGCTTGCCTCAGGTGGCAACGAAGGTTTTAGCAGATCAGCCAAGCGCACGAATTCTTTAATAGGCCAACGCTTGTAGTCACCTGCACCGCCGCCAGGCATCATGACCACATCGGCCCGAACAGTGTGAGCTTGTGTGTGTTGTGCTGCGATCACTTGCACGCAGCTACGCGCGGCAACAGCCGGATCAAAAGACTTGAAAGCGGCCAACACTTTCATGTTGCCCAAGCCCATATACTCTGAAAAATCTTTACGGTGCGAATGCGTCCAGACAAAATCTGTCATGCGCTTGTTTTTAAAACCCAAACGATATTTAGGTCTTTTAAGTAAAGCTGCCGCACCATACTTATCACTTGCAAAATGCAAAACGATCAACAGATCAGCGCTGCGGTTCATCGCGTGATAGACAGCACCAAATCGATCCGCTTGTACAAACTCATCCACCCAGGGCAAGGATAAGTAATGTTTACCCACACTATCCTGCGCCACAACGCGCAAATGGCACTCTGGCCAAAACTGTTTGATTTGATAGAGCAGAGGATAGGAGACGATTTGCGTCCCTAAAAACTGCATGCTTCGAATGAATACGACAACTTCTTTCATAAAAAATCAGTGACTAGCGTGTGCGCAAAAGAACCAAGAGCTTACAACAGTGCGAGGGCACAGCGGTAAGTAATGAAAGAAGCCATATAAGCCAGGCAAAAAAGATAAGTAAGACTGATCAGGGGAATACGCCAGCCACCACTTTCTCTTTTAATCGTGGCGATCGTTGAGAGGCACTGCGGAGCAAACACGAACCAGGCAAGCAATGAAAGTGCAGTCGCCAGACTCCATTGCTGTGACAACACAGGACCCAAGGTTTCAGCCGCTGCAGGCCCTGTTGCGGACAGGGCATAAACCGTACCCAAGGCACTGATGACAACCTCGCGTGCCGCCATCCCTGGAATTAAAGCAATAGAGATTTGCCAGTTAAAGCCAATCGGTGCGAGGACAACAGCTAAAGCCTTACCAATCATTCCAGCAAAACTATACTCAATGGCAACGCCTGCAGCGCCATCAGGTGCCCCAGGAAAACTAGCCAAAAACCACAGTACAACCGTCAAGATCATGACTGTGCTGCCGACCCGACGCAAAAACATTCGGGCACGCTGCCATAACCCGAGGAGAATATTCCCCAGCTGTGGCCAACGATAAGTCGGTAATTCCATCATCAGCGGTCGAACCTGACGGCCGGCCGCGGTCAACCGCTTGAGCACCCAAGCCACCAACATCGCACCAGCAATACCTGAAAAATAAAGCACGAACATCACCAGACCCTGTAATTCGAGCCCTGGCCCAAGCGTGCGCTGAGGAATGAACGCGGCGATCAATAAGGCATAAACAGGTAGTCTGGCAGAGCAAGTCATGAGTGGCGCAATCAGCATTGTCACCATGCGATCCCGGGCATTGGGGATGGTGCGAATCGCAATAATGCCTGGAATAGCGCAGGCAAAACTCGACAGCAAGGGAATAAATGAGCGTCCAGACAAACCAACCGCGCCCATCAAACGATCAAGCAGATAAGCGGCACGCGGTAAATAACCAGACTCCTCCAGGACAAGAATAAAACCAAAGAGAATCAGAATTTGGGGCAAGAATACGATCACAGCTCCTGCACCCGCGATGACACCGTCAACGATCAGGCTACGAACCCAGTTGTCGGGTAGATATTCAATCACGCCTGTCGACACGAGTGTCGTCGCGTCTTTAATCCACTCCATGGGCGAAACAGCCCAGCTGAACATGGCCTGAAAAATAACAAATAGCAAAACGATCAAAAATAACGGCCCGAACACTGGATGCAGCAGTACACGATCGATGCGCTCACTTTTTAAATCTGGCGTGACGTGGTCAAGATCAATACGACTAAGGATTTGTTGAACACGATCATGATCAAGCTGGATGAGCGGTTGCTCAGCATCAACCGCTACCTGGGGATCGATATGGTGATTCCATATACCTGGGTGATCCAGCAATTGGCGCAAAGCTTCATCACCATTAGCCTCAATTGCAACGGTCGATACAACAGGTACGCCGAGTTCTCTGGACAGCGCAGACTCATCAACATGGATACCTCTCGCACGTGCCTCATCCGACATATTGAGGGCCACAACAAATGGCATGTTCAGCCTTTCAATGGCAAGTACCAAACGCAAACTGCGACGCAAGTTCGTAGCATCCACCACGCAGACGACCAAGTCCGGACGTTTTTCACCCTTGGCACGGCCAGCCAGCACATCACAGGTCACACGCTCATCCAACGACCTTGGATACAGGCTGTAGGTACCAGGCAGATCCAGAATACGCAGTGTTTTACCTTTTGGTGAGGTCAGGCGACCTTCCTTACGCTCAACAGTCACGCCAGCATAGTTCGCGACTTTTTGGCGACTACCTGTTAAACGGTTGAATAACGCGGTTTTACCGCAGTTTGGATTACCCACTAAGGCCACTAGATGACCCGTCGGGTGAAGATAAACAGGTGCCTCACTCATCATCTGATTCTGTGATGATATCGATGCAGGCAGCCTCAGCCGCGCGCAAGGCAAAAGTGGAGGAACCGATCCGAACGACAAGTGGATCTGCGCCCGGCATCGTACGGCGCAGCAAAACGATTTGCTCGCCGGGCATAAAACCCAATTCATTTAACTGTCGCTCGCAGTCAGGCATTTCAGCTGAATGATGAACGGCCGCAATACGATAAGGTCGGCCAATATGGGCGTTTTGCAGCGGAATCATTATTCGAAAAAGACCAGTCAGACCAAACGATAACGATTCCTATTCTAGCCCAGTATTATTTTTTACTGGCTGACTGTCTGGCAACTCTGGCGGACTCTGCAGCTAGGTTAGACATTTTGACAGCCTCAGCCGCTGCCTCAGCTGCTCTTTTAGTGGCTAAAGCCGCTTCTGCAGACGCACGCAAAAGAGACTCCTCAGCCTG
>CANCRX010000096.1 GCA_947380655.1 Alcaligenaceae bacterium
GTACCTATTATTGACCTGACTACTGGTATGTATGCCAGCATTGCGGTGTGTGCCGCGATCGCGCATCGCGCGGTCACGGGCAAGGGTCAGTGGATTGATGTCGCACTGCTAGATTCCTCTGTCGCATTTCTGGCCAATCAGGCCATGAATTATTTTGCGACAGGCGAGTCACCTAAAGGGATTGGCAACGCACATCCGAATATCGTGCCTTATCAGACTTTTAAAACTGCGGATGGCGCCTTGATTCTGGCATGCGGCAATGATAATTTGTTTAATAAATTCTGCGATGTTGCCCAAGCCCCGCATCTGGCAAAAGATCCGCGCTTTTGTACCAACGGTGAACGCGTAAAAAATCGTGAAGAAATCACGCGTTTACTCAATGAAATCTTTTTGACTAAAACCACACGTGAGTGGGTAAAGCTGCTCGATGAGGCGGGTGTCGCAAACGGTCCGATCAACACCATTGCAGAGGTATTCGAAGAGCCGCAGGTGTTGGCGCGTGGGATGAAAATTGAATTGCCGCACGCCGTGGCGGGTACGGTCCCTCTAGTGGGTAGTCCGATGAAGTTTTCAGGTACACCTATTGTGCATGAAATTCCTCCTCCTTCACTGGGCCAGCATACCGATGATATTCTGACTCGCGTTTTGCACAAGACGCCGGAACAAATCGCAGAATTGAAAGCGAAAGGCATTGTGTAAGCTATTTGGTTTTAAGGATCGCGCTAAAGGAGCTTCCTTTAGCGCGAATAATAAGTAGTCAAAACAGGAGACAAACCATGTTGTATGAAATGAGAACTTACTATTGCGCACCGGGCCGTTTACCCGCACTCAATCAGCGGTTTGAGACAATTACATTGGATTTCTGGAAAAAGTACGGGATCAAACCTGTAGGTTTCTGGACGACACTGATCGGCCCTCATAATCAGGCATTAACTTACATGCTCGAGTGGGAGAGTCTGGCTCAACGTGAAACAGTCTGGACCGCATTCTCTACGGATCCAGAATGGGTCGCCAAGCGCAATGCGACAGAAGCAGAAAAAATCATTGTTGAAAAAATTGAAAATCAAATTCTGGCGCCTACAAGCTATTCGCCCATGAAGTGATTTTTTCAATAATTTTTGAGATATTTAGTTTCTGTCTAGGATTATCTCGATCACAGAGCAAGCAATCTGTTTCATTTTCCTCAGATTTACCGTATTGTTGTTTACCAGAGCTCTAAAAGAGCCAATAGAGTCGAAAACTCGGAGACAACAATTGAAAAGATTGCTTGCAACGTTATTGCTTTTGCCCTGCCTGGCCTTCGCGCAGGCTTACCCTAACAAACCCGTCCGTATCGTTGTGCCGTTTCCTCCTGGAGGCGGTACAGATGTGGTGGCGCGGATTGTGGCACAAAAGCTTTCTGACGCCTGGGGACAACAGGCCGTTGTGGAAAATAAACCAGGTGCGAGCGGAACAATAGGCTCGGATCTAGTCGCCAAATCCGCCCCGGATGGCTACACGCTATTGTTACAAGGTACTCAGCACGCGATCAACCTGAGTCTTTACAAGCAACTTCCCTACGATACGGTGAAGGATTTCATTCCTGTTGCCTATATTGCGCTCGCACCATTCTTACTAGTGGTGAATGCCGACGTGCCCGTCAAGAACGTCAAGGAGTTGATTGCTTACATTAAATCTAAACCTGGCGGTCTGGATTATGGCTCAAGCGGTCCGGGAGGCGGTGCGCATCTCGCCGGAGAGATGTTTAAAACTGCAGCAGGTGTTCAGCTGACGCATATTCCTTACAAGGGCGGTAATCCAGCCTTGACTGATTTGCTGGGTGGTCAGATACCTATGCTGTTCGATCCCATTCCAACCTCACTCAAACACGTGAGTGGAGGGCGTCTGCGCGTGCTGGCTATTACCAGTGCACAACGAAGCGCCATCTTGCCTGATATCCCTACCGTTGCCGAAGCAGGCGTACCAGGGTTTGAGGCGGTTTCCTGGTTTGGTCTTTACGCACCAGCCGGCACACCGGCAGCAATTGTGAACAAACTCAATGCAGACGTGAATAAGGTTTTGGTGCTACCTGATGTGAAGGAAAGATTTGCAGAGATGGGTGCTTTTTCAAATGTGATGTCACCCGAGCAGTTTTCGAAATACCTGAATGTGGAAATCGCCAAATTTGCAAAAGCGATCAAGGACTCTGGCGCGAAGGTCGAATGATGGGTCGCAGGTTGTGACACGTAATGGGTCAGTAGCCTGTATTGATTAAAAATTAAATAGAGAGCGGGAATGACATGTTTAAACAGGTACGTTTTGTTGCGTTAGGCCTTGCACTTTTTTCTGGTCTATCCATTGCCGCCAGCTATCCGGACCGAGCCATTACGATGATTGTGCCTTACGCACCAGGTGGTTCGACCGATGGCCTGGCGCGTGTTGTTGCCGAAAAAATGGGTGAAGCACTTAAGCAAACAGTGGTCGTTGAAAATATTGGCGGAGTCGGTGGGGTGGTTGGTATTCAGCGGTTTTTGCGTGCGACACCCGATGGATATACTGTCATGCTAGGCAATATGGGCACGTTCGCGATTGCAAACACGCTCTATCCAAAAATGAATTTCGATCCAAAAACTCAATTGAGCCCGATTGGTCTGGTGGCCGATGTCCCGCAGATGCTGGCTGTGAGCGTAGCGAGTGGTTTTAAGGATTTGCCTTCGTTGGTCAAGCGCATGCGTGACACGAGTCAGCCAAAATTAAACCTCGCCAATGGTGGGCCAGGCGGGACGAGTCATATTGGCTCTGTTTATTTCACATACGTGACGCAATCCCAGGCTGAACAAGTTCCCTACAAAGGGAGTGGTCCAGCCATTACGGATTTAATGGCTGGTAATGTGGATATCACCGTTGATCAGACTGTGACCATTATTCCCGCGGGTAAAAGTGGTCGAATTGTGCCGTTGGCGATTGTGGGTGATGCGCGTTCACCTTTGATGCCCGATGTTCCGACTTTTGCTGAAGGTGGTGTGCCTGAGTTTGACTTCAGTGTCTGGAATGCAATTGTCGGTCCCCAAGGTATGCCTCCAGATCGAATTAAGGTCTTGGCGCAGGCCTTATCTACTTCGCTGAACGATCCAAAAATCAAAGCTAAACTCGACTCCTTCGCTGCTGTCATTCCTAAACCTGAGCGCCAAGGACCGCCTGAACTCAAGCGTTTGATTGATCGGGATGTTGATCGCTTTGCCAAGTTAATTAAAGATGCAAATATCACTGTCAATGACTAAGTACACCCGATGACTGTTGCCCGCCCTGCTTTTTTTGCTCCATTCAGTGTTAGAAGTTTTTGTTTTCAATGGCCTGCGGATTTATTGGCATCCTGGGCCTTCGAAATGGAAGTTCTGATTCTTGGCTGGTATGTTCTGGTTGAATCCGACTCTGTTTTATTACTCGTGATTTATGGGGCACTGCAATACGCAGGATCTCTGGTCTCTCCGCTTTTTGGCGTGGCGGGTGACCGGATTGGGTATCGACGACTGTTTATGATCACGCGTTTTTTGTATGCGCTGATGTCTGTAGCCATTGCACTACTGGCTGTCTATGGTTTGCTGACCCCGTTGATTGTGCTCGTGCTCGCGGGTGTGTGCGGGATGGTCAAGCCTTCGGACATCATGATGCGCTTTGCTTTGATCGCGCAGACTTTACCCGCCAATCAGATGATCGGTGCGCTGGGCTTATCACGTATTACGACCGACTCCGCGAGGATCGCTGGAGCGCTGGCTGGCGTTGGTGTCTTTGCACTATTCGGTTTAGTGCCTGCTTATGTGTTGGTCAGTGTTCTTTATCTCTTGAGTTGCTTGCTTGCGCGCGGTGTAGCTGCCGATCCACGGCGTGGCGAATTAGCTACGACGATCGAATCTCCCGTTGCGGTTGCACGTAAACCCTCTACGCCTTATCAGGACTTGCTTCAGGCTTTCAGATATGTCTGGCGCAAACCTGAAATATTAGGTGCTTTTTGCCTGGCATTTCTGGTCAATATTCTTGCTTACCCTTTGTTTTTGGGTTTGCTGCCTTATGTCGCGAATAATATTTACAACATTGGCCAAGCGGGCTTGGGTATTCTGGTCGCGAGCTACGCAACGGGCTCTTTGCTAGGTTCCATCGTGGTGAGCTCCAATCGTTTTTCGGTTGGACCTGCTCGTCTGATGCTGATCGCCGCACTATGCTGGTTTGCGATCGATCTTTGTTTTGCTTGGGTTACCTATCTGCCGCTTGGGATGGTTTTACTTGCGGGTGCAGGGTTTGCACAAAATATTTGTTTGGTTCCTCTTGCAGGTGTGATGCTGAAATCTGCTGAGCCTGCTTATCGGGGGCGGGTGATGGGCATGCGGATGTTAGCGATCTGGGGCTTGCCAACCGGGCTGATGCTTTCCGGTCCGTTGATTAATACGTTTGGTTATACGGCGACTGCTTCGATGTACTCGGCGCTTGGATTGCTTTTTACGGTGGCGATTGCCCTGCGCTGGTCTCGTGAGTTGTGGAGTAAGCAGGCGCTCGTGAATAATAATCAGGAACTCAACCGCACCTAGGTATATTGCACTGCAAGAGAGGGTTTACCTTGGTTGAAAAATCTGTCATTCCGGCAATACTGATGCATCTTAATTTTACGCAATGAGAAATCAATGAGATTGTCAAAAATAATAGCCTGCGCTGTGCTGACCTGTTCTGCGATGAGCGTCCACGCTGCTTACCCAGAACAAACCATTACGCTGATCGCGCCTTTCCCGGCAGGTGGTGCTGCGGATGTCATTGCGCGCCTGTTGGCCAAAGAGCTCGGCGACAAACTTGGTAAAAGCGTGGTCGTCGAAAACAAATCAGGAGCAGGCTCGACGATCGGTGCCACCTATGTCGCGAATGCCAAACCCGATGGTTACACCATCTTGCTGGGATCGAATTCCACCTTTGTGCTTAACCCTGCACTCATGGACAAAATGCCTTATGACTCGTCCACTGCTTTCGATCCTATCGGGAAGATTGGTACGCTGGGACTGGCATTGATTGTTAACCCGAACGTGCCGGCAAAAAATGTGGCTGAACTCGTTGCACTGATCAAGGCTAATCCAGATAAGTATTCCTATGGCAGCTATGGCAACGGTACAACTTCTAATTTCGCTGGAGCACTCTTTAATCATTTCACCGGCTTAAAAGTCACACACATTCCCTACAAAGGGAGTGCTCCCGAGATGAATGACTTGATCGGCGGACAAATCCCCATCGCGTATGACACGATTTTGGCGACGACTCCCCAGGCGCGTAATGGTCGTGTACGACCGCTTGCGGTGACGGGATTACAGCGTTCCGCCCTATTACCTGATGTGCCGACCATGGATGAGTCGGGCTATAAGGGTTATGAAGCCGTTGCCTGGCAGGCGATTGTTGGACCGAAAGGTCTGCCTAAGGATGTCAAAGATCGACTTCAGGCTGCTCTATCTGCGGTGATTGCTGATCCGGTTGTGAAGGAAAAAATGCAGCAAACAGGGTTTGATATCTTATGGAATCCTATGCCCAATTGGCCGCAAGATATTAAGGCTGAGATTGCTGAAGCTAAAAAAATTGCGGCACAGGCAAATATCAAAGCAGATTAATTTATCCGGATATTTAATGTTCGTTTTATTCCGTTGTGCAAATCAGGCGCGTGCGGTCGGGATATCTTTCCAGCACGTGGTGTACTGCGGAGTGCGCCTCTCTTGTTTCATGCTCCAGATCCGGTGAGTCCCTCCAAGGCCTGCACTCGCAAGCAATAGTGCACCTCTGCCATAGCGCTGGTTTAATGCATCCATTGCCTGCATGAGTTGGGTTTGGGGGGTACGGTTGTGTTGCGTAGATTCTTTGGTAGATGAATCGTCCGTCAGATCGATGTCCAGTTTCAGCTGGTTCCGATTCGCGGGCTGTAAGTCAAGCAGCATGACGCCAGCCTTTGCGTAGTTATATCCGGATTTGTAAATTAAGTTAAGACCTTGCGTCGCAGCCTGTGCAATAGCGTGGGTGTCGGAACAAGGCTCTGGCAGCTGGATACAAACAGAGCGGCTGTATTGCTTTTCTTTCCTGAAAGGGCTGGTCCGTATAAAGCACAATACTTTGTTGGCGTGACTGCGTTGCCGACGGAGTTTTTCTGAGGCGCGACTGGCGAATTCACTGACTGCTTCGCTGAGGTCGTATAACTGGGTGACTGGATGTCCAAAAGATCGCGTGCAGGCGATTTCTTTTTTATCTGGCGCGATATCCTCAATCTCGATGCACGGTGTGCCTTGCAACTCGCGTACGGTACGCTCGAGCACCACGGACCAGCGACTACGCACGGCACTGGGTTCCATGCGTGACAGCTCCAGTGCAGTATGCACGCCATATTCTTTGAGCTGCGCGGCATAACGACGACCCACTCCCCAGATATCCCCCACTTCTGTCAGACCGAGCAAGTAGTCACGCTCCTCAAGACTGACAGATGACAAATCACAGACCTGAGCATATTCATCCGGGTAGCTGCCAGGTTTGCGTTCTGCTGTTTTGGCAATATGGTTGGCGAGCTTGGCGAGGGTTTTAGTCGGGGCGATCCCGATCCCGCAGGGCAGGCCGGTCCATTGCAGAATTCTGCTGCGGATGATGCGTGCCCGTCTGGCAAGGTTGCCGCGCACACCATCCAGACCAATAAATGATTCATCAATGCTGTAGATCTCTTGTGTGGGCCCAAGGCCCGCTGCAATCGACATCATTCTGTCACTCATGTCACCGTACAGTGCGAAATTCGCTGAGAGAGCAACCAGCCCATGCGATTCGGCCAGGTGTTTGATTTTGAACCAGGGGGCTCCCATTTTGATATCGAGGGCTTTAGCCTCATTGCTACGCGCGATTGCACAGCCATCGTTGTTCGATAGCACGACTACAGGGGCGAGGTTCAGACTGGGGCGAAACACACGCTCGCAGCTGACAAAAAAATTGTTCCCATCGACTAAGGCAAACATACAGGCCGGCTCTCTTATTCGCGTTCAGGTTCGAAATTGTTTGATTGCTGCGATCACGACGCCCCAGATTTCGAGTGTCTGGCCTTCTTTTGGCACGATATCGGCAAAAGTCACATTAGCGGCTTTGAGCTTGATGCGACCGGCACGCTGATAAAGTGTTTTGCAGACAAATTCCCCATCAATGACTGCTACGACAACCTGTCCATGACCGGGTGTAATCGCGCGGTCGACGAGCACCACATCGCCATCAAAAATACCTGCGTCCCGCATCGATTCGCCGCGGATACGCAGCAGGAATGTGGCTTGAGGGTGCTGGATCAGCTGCTCCATCAGATCGATGCGTTTGACCATGTGGTCTTCGGCTGGCGACGGAAATCCTGCTCTGACGCTTGCGTCGATGACGCCTACTGGCCAGGTCAGGATGGGGAGTGGGGTGGGATAGGGTGAGGGCATAGGATATTTTTGTCATCTTGATTTACTGTATAAATATACAGTAATGTTTGCTGCTCACTCTATTCTTTGATGATTACTTTTGTGAGTTTTTGATGCCAACTCAAGATAGTTTAATAAATATGCAATATGCACTATGCACGTATAATCCAGGCAACGCAGCTGCTCAGAGAGCGATAGCCATGCATAAGCGAATAACAATTACGTTAGACGAAGACGTCTACGACGGTTTGTACAAAATCATTGGTAAAAGACGTATCAGTCAGTTCATCGAGGATCTCGTGCGTCCTCATGTACTGGATACTGCTCTGGATGCGGGTTATCGCTCGATGGCGGCAGATACGCAAAGAGAAGCTGAAGCGATCGAATGGGTACAGGCTGTTTCACAGGATATGCACCGTGAAACGCGGTGAGGTCTGGTGGGTGGAGTTTGATCCTGCGGTTGGCAGCGAGGTGCGCAAAACCCGTCCGTCGGTCATCATGAGTAATGATGCAGCGAACCGCAATCTTTCGCGTGTCGTGGTGGTGCCCATCACCAGCAACACGGATAGGCTCTATCCTGGTGAGGCACGCCTCATGGTGGCAGGTAAAGCAGGTAAGGCCATGACAGATCAAATTATGGCTGCAGATAAATCACGGCTGAAAAATCAACTTGGTGTATTAACCAAAGAGGATGTTTCAGCCGTTGAAATAGCAATCCGTACACATCTGGGGATGGCACAATAATAATCAGTGCGTAAATTCAAAGCCCTGATAGTTCTTGGCGACCATCTCGTCACAAATCGCGCGATAGCGTGCCAGGCCACCTGCATAGGGCATGAACACCTGTGGTTTGCCAGGTATGTTTGCACCCAGATACCAGGAGTGTTTAGCTTTAGGGAGCAATGTGGCGTTGGCTGCGTCATCAACCTGCTGCTGCCAGTAGTCACTCGCTTGCTCGGTGGTTTCGATACGCTCGAGACCTTTTTGCTGCATATGACGAATGCAGTCTGTGATCCAGTTAACGTGCTGTTCGATCGCAGGTGGCATGTTGCACAGAACCGACGGGCTACCCGGTCCTGTGATCGTGAACATATTGGGGAATCCAGGAACTTGTAAGCCTAAATAAGTGCGTGGGCCTGCGTACCAGTAATCTTTGAGGGTCCGCTGGTCTCGGCCAGTGATATCCATTTTGACCAGTGAGCCCGTCATTGCATCAAAGCCAGTCGCAAACACGATGATGTCGAATTCGTATTGGTGATCGGTGGTTTTGATGCCTTGGGCGGTAATGCGTTCAATCGGTGTTTCGCGAATGCTGATCAGTTCAACGTTATCGCGGTTATAGGTTTCAAAATAGTCTGCATCGATAGGCGGACGTTTAGCGGCAAACGGATGGTCGATATCTGCGAGCAACTCGGCAGTCTTGGGGTTATGCACAATTTCACGGATTTTTTTACGAATGAAATCCGCTGCCTTGTCGTTGGCTTCCTGACTCGTGAGGATGTCCTTGAAGGCGGCACGGAACTGGAACCCACCCATTTTCCATTGCTCTTCGAAGATCGCTTCGCGTTCTTCGTCCGAGAGATCAAAAACGGAACGGTCAGCAATCGAAAACGGATGACCATTGGTATTGGTGGTCATGACTTTGTAGATATCGTCAGCGTGTTCTTTGGCGTATTGCTTGAACTCATCGGACAGGGGGTGATGACGTGCTGGCAAGCTGTAGTTAGCTGTACGCTGGAATACCGTGACATGCGCTGCTTGCTTAGCGATTTCGGGAATCGCCTGAATGCCGGTAGAGCCCGTACCAATCACGGCGACGCGTTTGCCCGTGAAGTCCACACCTTCATGTGGCCACTGGCCCGTGTGATACGACTTGCCTTTGAAATCGCTAATGCCTTCAATCTTGGGCATGTTGGCTGAGGACAGACAACCCACACCCGTAATCAGATATTTGGCGCTGTATTGGTCACCCTTGTCGGTCGTGACGAGCCAGCGATTGGTTGCTTCATCGTATTTCGCTGTTTGCATACGCGTATTGAGCGCAATGTCGGGGCGAAGTTTGAATTTGTCCGCGACATAATTCAGATAACGCAAAATTTCAGGTTGCTGGGGGTAACGCTCAGACCATTCCCATTCGTGAACCAGCTCTTTTGAAAAATAAAACATGTAGGAGTGACTTTCGGAGTCGCAACGTGCGCCAGGATAGCGATTCCAGTACCACGTACCACCCACACCGTCGCCAGCTTCGAGGACTTTGGCAGAAAGTCCGAGCTTGTCACGAAGGCTTAACAGTTGGTACATGCCTGAAAAGCCAGCACCCACAATGATTGCGTCGATTTGCTGCACAGCTGACATAGTCGTCTCATCAAGTTGAAGTTTTATTTATTCAAAAATAATACATCAAGCGATCGCATTGCACCAATGGGCCAGTATCCATTCATGAAGCGGTATTGATCCATGGCTAATGAAATGCAGGCGTGTGATCAAAAAAATGTATTTTTTTTATGACCTGTGGTTAGAATGAAGCCAATAAAAAAGAATCATTTACAACAAGAATCATTTACAACAAGATTAGTTCTTGGAGACAACATGTTTAATCGTTATCTTGCGCAGTGCCTCAGAACAGGTGCGTTGTTTCTGCTTGGCTTGTCGAGTACGCAGGTTTTGGCCCAACAAGACTGGCCTAATAAAGCTGTTCACCTGGTGGTTGGTTTTGCTCCCGGTGGCGGTACCGATATTGTGGCGCGTGCGCTCGCTGCCCGGATGACTGAAAACCTCGGGCAGACAGTGATTGTCGAGAATAAGGCGGGTGCCGCCGGTACGATCGCCGCCGACATGATCTCCAAGGCAGCACCAGATGGTTATAACTTGTTGACAGGACATTCCAATTCAAATGCGATCTCGCCTTTTGTATTGAAAAATGTTCCCTACAATCCCGCGACTGATTTCACCCCGATCACTTATCTTGGCTATGTTCCAAACGTACTGGTCGTCAATGCGTCTCTGCCTGTGAATTCGGTGGCCGAGCTGATCGCACTGGCTAAAGCTAAACCGGGTGAACTGACCTATGGATCATCTGGGATTGGAAGTACACAGCACCTGGCAGGTGCGCTATTCGCACAGAAAGCTGGGGTCACGCTCAATCACGTGCCTTACAAAGGCAGTGGGCAGGCGATCGTAGATTTGCTCGCCGGACAGATCACCATGAATTTTGATACCTTGCCACCCGTGCTGGAGCAGATCAAGTCAGGCAAACTCAAAGCGCTGGCTATTTCAACACCCAAGCGCCTGCCACAGTTACCAAACATCCCAACTTTTATTGAAGTCGGGATCACCGGCTTTGATGTGACCAATTGGTATGCTGTGATGGGTCCTAAAGGAATGTCACCACAGCTTGTTGCGAGAATAGACAAGGCCGTCAAGACTGCGATGACCGATCCAAACACCAAAAAGACGCTGGATTCGCAAGGGCTACAAACTGAGGGAGCAGAAACTCCCGCAGCATTTGCTGAATTTATTACCACTGAAATAGCCAAGTATCGTCAACTGGTCCAGACGTTGAATATCAAGTCTGACTGATTTTATTTCAGGGCAAAACCAAGTTTGTTCAGCGCAGCGACCATACCATCGCGACCGGCCATGGCCTCGGGGCCACGGACACGGTTGAGCGAATGCAGATCCCAGGCGCCCAGCGGTTTCATTTTCTGCGCTGCGTAGAAGGCATCCATCGTATCGTTGTAGCCAGGTACAACTTGTTGATGAACGCCGAGGTTGTATTGCTCTTTATGCAAGACTGAGGCCTGCGGCAGGCGGGGCTTGATGGCGCTTAACTGTGCTGGGTCAGGGTGTCCGACACACATGCCAAACGTTGCAAAGGCACGCGGTGGCAGGCCGAGTTCTTTGGCTACACCTTCGAGGTTATTTCGAATGGCACCAATATAGACAGTGCCGAGTCCCAACGACTCGGCGGCGATCGCTGCATTTTGCGCTGCGAGTGCGGAGTCGATGGTTGCAACCAGCATCATTTCTAGGTAATCCAGGCTGCCATAGGGTTTTTCGCGTTGATCACCCAGCGTTTGCATCCGCGCGAGATCTGCAATCCAGACCAGAAAGAGTGGGGCGCTGTTGATGAAAGCTTGTTTGCCCGCGAGCTCTGACAGTCTTTGTTTGCGGGCGGGATCCTCGACTGCAACGACGCTCCAGGTTTGCAGGTTGGAGGAGGTCGAGGCGGATTGTGCGGCTGCGATCAGTAA
>CANCRX010000097.1 GCA_947380655.1 Alcaligenaceae bacterium
GCCAGAAATACGGCCGCCTCGATATACTTGTGAACAACGCAGGCACCGGCATTTACAAGCCATTTGCTGACGTAACGGATGATGAGTTGCAAGAAGGCATGGCGATGAATTTTTTCGCGCAATTTCGTGTGTCGCAGCGCGCATTGCCATTACTTAAATTGTCATCCTATCCATCCATTATCAATATTTCAGGCCGCACGGCGATTCGAGGTAATTTTCCTCCAGGCTCTAGCTGCACGGGTCCCGCAAAAGCCGCTGAAGTCAGATTCTCCATTGATCTGGCGACTGAATTGGCTGAGTTTGGCATTCGGGTGAATTGCGTGATTCCTGGTGTGGTGAAGTCAGAGGAGCGCATGCGACTATGGGAGAGTCAAGCTGCCGATGGCAAGTGGGATCAACAGACTGCGGTCAACAAGCGCGAAGGCCTGGAGTCCGTTTCGGTGCCGACAGGACAAACCTGGGGGGTACCCGCAGATATCGGTAATGTTGTGATTTTTCTGGCCTCACCGCGCTCTGGTTATGTGAACGGCGCATCATTAATCGTGGATGGTGGCCCGCATAATAAATCCTACGTTACACAACTTTATGTGGATAAGGCGAATCAATAGCCAGCACCAGCTCAAACGTGACGAGAACAGGATTTTCGCCGCGTTTGAGACGTCCCGCTGACATGCCGCCCTTGTAATCAACCATGCTGATATCAATTTCAGCGATTAATTGGTTATTTGAATCTGTATGGACGGTGCCCTGACTGATCAGCATTTCCGTTACGAAAGGTTCAACAACGCGACCATCGTCAAACACCGCTCCGACCGTACTGCCTACCCCACCCAAAATCGTTGCGCGACGAATTTGTTTTGCCTGGCAAAATTCTTCAAGGGCACTGCACACATCTATGTTTGGAGACAGTCTGATGGCATAAACGGATTGCCTTGAAAGGTCCGAGGGGGACTCAGTTTGATTGACTGAAATAGCAGGTGCAATAACGGGAATAAATAAAGAAAAATTAGTGTCTGTATCAGGCTCAACACTGAAAGCGACCTCACGTAGAACAGAGATACTCGCCTCAATGGGCTCTACTACCTGAATATCCTCAGGCAGGAGGTGACCGCAGCGCCTTGTTCCATCTGGTTCTACCCATACCGCATGGCAATGCAACCAAGGCTGGCCCTTAAGAACTCCATACGTCACCGTGGCAGATTCAAGCTTAACTTTGCCTGCAACGTCGTACCGCTCACTGAAGTACACCGCATGGTCTGGAGTCTTGGACAAGGCTGGCATGACATAACAAAAGGGCTCAAAGGCACCATTTTTAATGCGCAGTACCGCGCTATCTGTCCCGAAAGGAGCCAGTGCCTCGACCAGCGCAGCCAAAAAGGATTGACCTGGCTCAATAAGGATTGAGGCAGTCTCTACATGGCCCGCAAGCGCCTGAATTTTGTTGGGATTAGGATGTCCGGGATGAAGAATGCTGCGCATGAGGTAGATTGCCGCCGAATCGCTAAAATATTAGTGAAAATTAATTATTCTGAAGATCATACAATCGATCTATTGCTGTGTATTAATCATCTGTTGAAACAAAAGAAGAGACAACATGGATTTCGCCCTCACCCCTCGTCAAAAAGAATTGCAGGAACGTACCCGTCAGTTTATTGCTGAAAAGATCATTCCTCTTGAGAAGGATCCGCGTGCTACCTCACATGGCCCGACCGAAGCGCTCCGGCAGGAACTCGTTGCGCTGGCTCGTGAAGCGGGTCTGCTGACACCACACGCCTCCGTTGAAATGGGTGGCTTAGGTTTATCTCATATCGATAAAGCGATTGTTTTCGAAGAAGCAGGATATTCGACCCTTGGTCCTACCGCCATGAATATCCATGCACCGGACGAAGGCAATATCCACTTGATGGAAATGGTCGCGACGCACGAACAAAAGGAACGCTGGTTACGACCCCAGGTACAAGGCCTGACGCGTTCCTGTTTTGCGATGACCGAACCTGATCCTGGTGCGGGTGCAGACCCCTCCATGATGCTGACCACCGCAGTACGCGATGGCGATGAATATGTCATCAACGGTACCAAATGGTTTATCACCGGTGCAGACGGTGCAAGCTATGTCATCATCATGGCCAAAATGGAAGACGGCTCTGCAACCATGTTCTTAAGCGATATGAATCGTGAGGGAATCAAAGTCGTACGCCAGATGGATGCAATGGATAGCTGCTTTACAGGTGGTCATTGCGTCATGGAATTTACAAACGTACGCGTTCCAGCTACGGATGTATTAGGTGAAATCGGTCGTGGTTTCAAATACGCTCAAGTGCGTCTTGCTCCTGCCCGGCTGACACACTGCATGCGCTGGCTCGGTCAGGCGCGTCGCGCGCATGACATCGCCACCGCCTACGCAAGCAAGCGCGAAGCATTCAAACGCGTACTCGCTAAACATGAAGGTGTGGGCTTCATGCTGGCCGATAACGACATGGATATCACCACTGCTCGACTACACATCTGGCATACCGCATGGGTTCTGGATCAGGGTCATGCAGGTAATTTTGAATCCAGTCGTGCCAAAGTTACTTGCTCTGAAGCTGAATGGCGCGTAGTGGATCGCTGCGTGCAGATCCTCGGTGGCCAAGGTGTGACGGGTGAAACCATTGTGATGCGCATATTCATGGATATGCGTGCCTTCAGAATTTATGACGGTCCAAGTGAAGTCCATCGCTGGAGCATGGCACGCAAGATCGTGACGGCTGCGGAGAATGTTCAATGAGTGCAGCAGATCAATCAACCGTGACACAACAGTTATCCATCTTCAGTCTAGTAGGTCATGTTGCCCTGATGACGGGTGCATCGAGTGGTATCGGACGCCATATGGCTAAAACACTTGCTCGCGCAGGTGCGCATGTGATTGTTGCTGCGCGCCGCGCAGACAAACTCGAATCACTCGTTAACGAAATCAAACAAGCAGGCGGCCAGTCTCATGCCGTCTCCCTTGACGTCACACGCAGTGAAAGCGTGCGTGCCTGTTTTGATGAGATCGAGGCCGTCGCGGGTGTTGCCGACATTATTATTAGTAATGCGGGCACGACCGTCGCCAAGCCTGCCATCGAGCAAACTGAAGCAGACTGGGATGAGGTGATCGACACCAACCTGAAAGGTTGTTTCATGGTCGATACTGAAGCCGCACGACGCATGATCAAACAAAAGAAACCAGGCAGCATCATTAATATTGCCTCGATTCTGGGCGATCGCGTTGCAGGTGCGGTCGCGCCCTACTCTGCCTCTAAAGCTGGCGTGATTCACTCAACAAAATCATTGGCGTTAGAGCTCGCTCGCTATGGTATTCGTGTCAACGCGATTTTGCCTGGTTACGTGATCACGGACCTGAATAGTGAGTTCCTGATGAGCGAAGCCGGCAAACGACTGGAGTCGCGTGTGCCCTTCCGTCGTTTCTGCAAAATGGAAGATCTTGATGGCCCCCTATTGCTGTTGGCATCCGATGCCGGACGTGCAATGACCGGGACAGCCACTGCAGTCGATTGGGGCCATCTGGTGAGCTCACTATGACCGGTGCGAACCATGCTTTAGGCCAGTTCGACCATTCAGTCTTGGCAGACTGGATGAAAAATCAGGGCATTATTGAGAAAGCTGAGCTGAGTGCGAAACCACTCACGGGCGGTCAATCCAACCCAACCTTCTTATTGACGAGTGGCAAACAAAAACTCGTACTGCGAAAAAAACCGCCAGGCCCTTTACTGCCCTCCGCCCATGCAGTGGATCGAGAATACAAGGTTATTAAGGCGTTGCAAGGCAGCGATGTGCCAGTGCCAAAGCTATTTGCCTACAGCGATGACATTTCAATCGTTGGAACGCCCTTCTATCTGATGGAGTTTCTCGAAGGTCGAGTCATCGTTGATCAGTCGTTGCCAGGGATGTCTACCAGCGAACGCACGGCTATATATATGGAGATGAATCGCATCATTGCTGCGCTCCATCAAGTCGATCCTGAGGCGGTCGGTCTGGCTGATTTTGGTCGGGCAGGCAATTATTTTGGCAGGCAGATTGCACGCTGGAGTCGTCAATATCAGGAATCGCGCACTGAAGATATAGATGCGCTGAATTCTCTGATTGAATGGCTGCCACAAAATATTCCTGTAGGTGATCAGACAACCATTGTCCATGGCGACTACCGCCTCGACAATCTGGTCCTACACCCTACGGAGCCGCGTGCGATAGGTTTGCTTGACTGGGAACTCGCAACACTGGGTCACCCGCTCGCTGATTTTGCGTATCACTGCATGAGCTGGCATATCCCGGCTAGTCTGTGGCGCGGGATTGGTGGACTGGATCTGGCATCACTTGGCATCCCAAGCGAAGAGGCTTACGTCAAACGCTATTCAGACATCACAGGCTTCAGTGGCATCGAACACTGGGATTTCTACATTGCATACAATTTATTCAGAATGGCTGCGATTTTGCAGGGTATCGCCCGACGCGCAGTCGACGGGACCGCTGCCTCCGCGGATGCAATCGAAACGGGAAGCAAAGCACGACCGCTCGCCGAAATCGGCTGGAAATACGCTCAACGCTATGAAGCATCAAAACGTTAAACCAATACGCTAAACAAACCCGTTGACTAGAGCGTCACGGCGGTTTACCTTGTGAGTGAAGATTAAGTTTCCACTGATCACACTCACAAGGACCCAAGAATGAAAGCGATTAAAACTGCTGGTTTGCTGATAGCCGCAGCGTTGCTGGCTCAACCAGTCTATAGTCAGGAATTAACGGGTACGCTCAAAAAAATCAAAGACAGTGGAACGATCACGCTGGGTGCGCGTGAGTCCTCCGCACCGTTCAGCTATAGCCTGGGTGGTACGCAGTTTGTCGGTTTTTCGGTTGATCTCATGATGAAAGTGGTTGATCGCCTGAAAACCGAACTCAAAATGCCTGACCTCAAATACACCATCATTCCCTTTACCGCACAAAACCGCATTCCGCTCATTCAAAATGGCACGCTTGATTTTGAATGTTCATCAACCACCAACACCCTCGAGCGCCAGCAGCAAGTCGCCTTTTCGACAAGCTTTTTTGTAATTGGTACCAAACTACTGACAGCTAAAGACTCCGGCGTTAAAGATTTTGCTGATCTGAAAGGTAAAAATCTGTCGACAACGGCCGGTACTACCTCCGAGCGCTTGATCAACAAATACAACGAAACACAAAATGCGGGCATCAATGTGATGGCTGCACGTGAGAACACACAGTCTTTTCTGGCTGTTGACAGCGGTCGCGCCGTGGCATTCATGATGGATGATGCGATTCTGTATGGCGAACGTGCCAAATCTAAAAATCCTGAAAAATGGGTGGTAGTCGGCACACCTATGTCTCGTGAAGCTTACGGCTGCATGATGCGTCGCGATGATGCGCCCTTTAAAAAGCTGGTCGACGACGTCCTGACACAGGAAATGAAGTCCGGTGCGATCAATGCAAACTACAAAAAATGGTTTGAGAGCCCAATTCCTCCACGCAATACTAGCCTCGACTTCCCTCAGTCTGCAGACATCAAAGCCCTCTATGCCAATCCTAATGACAAGGCGATTGAATAAGCTACGGGTTATTTAATCATGGGCTATCAATGGACCTGGTCGGTTTTTTTACAACCGGCTAACGGTCGCGAGACCTATCTGGACTGGCTCTTAGCCGGGATGTGGACGACCGTCCAGATGGGTACGCTTGGCTGGGTGATTGCATTTATCCTGGGGTCCGTGCTGGGCGTGATGCGTACGGTGCCGAATCGCGTCTTGTCCGCCATCGCGGTGACCTACGTCGAAATCGTGCGTAACGTCCCCCTGATCGTTCAGTTATTTCTCTGGTACTACGTTGTCCCTAAATTTCTGCCTGATGCCTGGCGCAGTTGGCTATTCGCTCAACCACCTGCGACGACAGCCTTTTTAACCGCAACGATTGGGCTCGGCGTGTTTACCGCGGCACGTGTGTGCGAGCAAGTCCGTGCAGGCATCGAATCATTACCGACAGGTTTACGCAACGCAGCGCTATCCATGGGGTTTACTCTGCCACAGGCTTACCGCTATGTATTGCTGCCCGTGTCCTACAGATTAATCGTCCCCCCCATGACTTCGGAGATGCTGAGTATTTTTAAAAATTCATCGATCGCCGCGACCGTGGGCGTCTTTGAGCTCTTTGCGCGCGCACGTCAACTCAATGACTACACCGCGCGCGGCTATGAGTCGTTCATCGCAGTGATCCTTTGCTATTTCGCGATTAACGCAGTCGTCATGATCATCATGGCTGTGGTTGAACGCAAAACAAGATTGCCTGGCTTCATGGGATCACGATAATGTTTGTCTGCGAATCAACATGCTAGATTTTGATTTCAGCTTCCTCACCCCTGAAGCCTTCGAAGCAATGGCGCGCGGCATGCTGGTATCTCTCCAGGTCGCAGGCACAGCGCTGGTGTTCGGTTTGATCTGGGGCACGATACTTGCCATGATGAGGCTGTCGTCGATACGCGTTGTGTCTTTACTGTCTGCAGCTTACGTTAATTTTTTCCGCTCTATTCCGCTAGCGATGGTATTGCTGACTTTCTACCTGGTTGTCCCACAGGTTTTGAAAAGTCTGATTCCTAACGGCAACACCATGGATACGCGACTGATGTCCGCGCTGGTGGGTTTCGCACTCTTTGAATCCGCCTATTACGCTGAAATCATGCGCGCGGGGATTCAAAGTGTGCCCAAAGGGCAAATGGCTGCAGCGAGCGCGCTGGGGATGAAGCCTTTGCAGGCCATGCGCCTGATTATTTTGCCTCAGGCGTTTAAAAATATGATGCCCTTATTACTGACGCAATTGATCGTATTATTTCAGGATACCTCTCTGGTCTATGTGATTTCCTTAGCGGATTTCTTTACCAGTGCTGAGGGTATTGGCGAGCGCGATGGTCGCATTGAAGAAATGATGATCATTGCCGGACTCGTCTATTTTGTAATTTGCTTCGCAGCCTCGCGTGCGGTTAAACATTTGAGTATGAAACAAGGACATCAATCATGACCCATCACCCATCGATCTCAGAGTCTGGCTTAGGCAACTGGCATGACGCCCCTGCGGCAGTTGGTGCAGCACTTTCTGCTATTGACACCCCTGCACTGATCATCGATCTGGATGCGATGGAAACGAATCTGGCTGAGGTGCATGCCGTCATCCAGACAGCAGGTATCAGAGTGCGTTCGCATGCCAAAGCCCATAAATGTCCTGACATCGCCTTGCGTCAGATCAAAGCAGGTGCAGTCGGCATTTGCGTGCAAAAGGCCAGTGAGGCCGAACCTTTCATTGAAGTTGGGGTTAAAAATATTTTGATCACCAACGAAGTTATTGGTGTGCGTAAAGTCGAACGGGTCGCGCGGCTCGCTGCACATGCACATATGGGTTTATGTGTAGATAATATTGTTGGCGTTCATCAAATTGGTGCCGCAGCAAGACGACATAATGTCGCGATCGATGTTTACATCGAAATGGATGTCGGGCACGGACGTTGCGGTGTCGCGTCGCCCGCGGCCGCAATCGAACTGGCACAAGCCATTGCAACCTACTCACCGGCACTTGTCTTTGCAGGCTTACAGGCCTATCACGGTACTGCGCAGCATTTACGTCAACCTGAAGAACGTAAAAAAACCATCAAGGCTGCCTGTGCACGTGTCACAGACATGATCGAGGCACTGAAAACTGCTGGCTTTGAAGTCAATGCCGTCACCGGCGGTGGAACAGGTACCTACGAACTCGAAGCCGAATCAGGTATCTATACTGAAGTCCAGCCTGGGTCCTATGTGCTGATGGACAATGACTATCATAAGAACACTCTGGATATTGATACGCCACCGCTGAAAAACACCCTACACGTTTTATGCACAGTCTTGAGCATTCATCCCACGCATGCAGTGCTGGATGGTGGATTAAAAACCTTTGCCGTCGATTCGGGGTTGCCCCGGATCATCACTCCTGGCTGGTCGGTCAAGTCGTGTTCTGACGAACATACGATCATTGTGCCTGAAGCGGGTGCAACCCCCCTGAAAGTTGGCGACAAGGTCATGCTCGTGCCAGGTCACTGTGATCCAACGGTGAATTTGCATGACTGGATCATTGCAGTGCGAAATGAAAAGGTCGAAGAACTCTGGCCTGTCTCGGCTCGTGGTGCGTTGTTCTAAAGTATTTTTTGAATGTATAGGTATTTAATTTATCTGGTTCAGCCCTAAGACTACGCCATCTCATGAGCGACTATCGTCATACGATTAATCAGCGCACTTACCTCTTTCATGATCTGAAAGAGGTGATGGCGAAAGCGACACCTGCTCGCTCCGGAGATTATCTCGCTAGCGTGGGGGCCGAGTCAGGTCAAGAGCGCGTAGCTGCGCAGATGACACTCGCTGCCCTGCCCCTGAAAATATTTTTGAATGATGTCGTGATCCCGTATGAAACGGATGAGGTCACGCGACTGATCATCGACGAGCATGATGCGCTTGCCTTTGCACCCATTTCACATTTAACTGTTGGAGATTTTCGGGATTGGCTGTTGAGTGATCTGGCAGATACACCGACACTGCAATCGATCGCAGCCGGGATTACGCCAGAAATGGCTGCTGCAGTCTCCAAAATCATGCGCGTACAGGACCTCATCACCGTCAGTAAGAAATGCAATGTTGTCAGTCAATTCAGAAATACCATAGGATTGACAGGCAGACTCGCCACCCGACTGCAACCCAATCACCCTACCGATGACACCAGTGGCATTGCTGCCAGTATTCTTGATGGACTGTTATATGGAGCGGGTGATGCAGTCATTGGCATTAATCCCGCCACAGATAATGTGCAACAAGTCACCAGATTGCTGGGCATGCTGGATGAAGTGATTCAGCATTACAAAATACCAACTCAGTCCTGCGTGCTGACGCACGTCACTAACACCATCCTTGCAATCGAGAATGGTGCACCGGTAGATTTGGTTTTTCAGTCGATTGCTGGCACTGAAGCGGCGAACCGCAGTTTTGGGATTAGTCTGCAGTTACTCGACGAGGCCAGACAAGCCGCACTCTCACTCAATCGCGGGACTATCGGTCAGAACGTGATGTATTTTGAAACGGGTCAAGGCAGCGCGCTTTCAGCCCGCGCTAATCATCAGGTTGATCAGCAAACGTGCGAAGCCCGAGCCTATGCGGTCGCGCGCAAATTCAAACCTTTGTTAATTAATACCGTTGTTGGATTTATCGGACCAGAGTATTTATTCGACGGCAAACAGATTATCCGTGCCGGTCTGGAGGATCATTTCTGCGGCAAGCTGATGGGACTGCCGATGGGCTGTGATGTTTGCTATACCAATCACGCGGAAGCCGATCAGGATGACATGGACGTACTGTTGACCTTGCTTGGTACAGCGGGCTGTAATTTCATTATGGGTGTTCCCGGGTCCGATGACATTATGCTGAATTACCAGACGACGTCTTTTCACGACGCACTCTATGCACGTCGCGTATTGGGCCTGCGACCTGCTCCGGAATTTGAAACGTGGTTAAAAAATATGTCGATCTTTACTGACGAGGCCCGTGTGGCACTCAGTGATGACATTCCCGCTCGCTTTTCTGACCTCATTCAGAGGCTCAATTGAACCAGGATACCGTCACCGAGGATAAAAAATCCACTTCTACCGTGGTCGCAAACCCGTGGGGAAAACTGCGCCAGTTCACCTCCGCTCGCATCGCACTAGGAAGAACCGGCCTCAGTATGCCGACCACTCCACAGCTTGCCTTTCAACTGGCACATGCTCAGGCTAGAGACGCCGTTTACCATCCGCTCGATGTTGATACGTGTAAAGCGAGCGTGAAAGAAGAATTAGGATTACCTGAAAATCAATGTCTTGTTTTACATAGCGCTGCGGTTGATCGCGATATGTATTTAAAAAGACCTGATCTTGGGCGAAGGCTAGATCGCGCGTCGCAAGAAACTCTGATTCGATTTGCTCAGACGGAGGATAAACTTCAAGAGCATGCACGTCGATATGACGTGGCCTTCGTCCTTGTTGATGGTTTATCTGCCTTAGCAATTGAAATGAACGCGGTACCGTTTTTAAGGTTAGCCTCTAAACACTTAGGTGATCAGGGTTACGCCATCGCACCCTTTTCAATTGTTGAACAGGGTCGCGTAGCGATTGGCGATGAAATCGGTGAGCGACTCGGTGCAAAATTAGTTGTTGTATTGATTGGCGAGCGCCCGGGCCTCAGTTCACCTGATAGCATGGGCCTCTACATTACCTGGGCCCCTAAAGTCGGGCTTACAGATGAAAGTCGTAATTGCATTTCAAATGTTCGACGAGAAGGCTTGAGCTTTACTGAAGCAGAAAGCAAACTGAATTTCCTGATGACTGAGGCGCTTACACGCGAGCTAACCGGCGTGCAGTTAAAGGATGAAACGGTAACAAATGATGGAATTCGGAGTGATCAGAGACGTAGTTTCCTGCTCGATCACTCGTGAGGTTTTAATAAAACTTTATTTGTAAAACATCAATTCAGAAAAACTCGTTCATTTTTACAGAGGTTGCTCGTCATCCGAGACAAGAGTTGATGAGCCCTCGCCTAGCTGTCTTTGCATCATGGCCGTATCGCGCCAGGCACCAAATTTAAATCCAAAGGCTTTAAACGTACCTGCCAGCTCAAAACCAAGCGAGCGATGCAAAGCAACAGAAGGTGGGCTCGCATCACCGATCACAGCCAGCATCTGGCGATAACCTGAGACCGTACACTGATCAATCACCGCTTGCAATAAAGCCTTGCCGATGCCTTTGCCGTGAATGCCTTCGCGGATATAAACAGAGTCCTCTACGGTGAATCTATACGCTGGGCGAGGACGATAGACGGTCGCGTAGGCATAACCCAAGACCTCATCACCCTTCACAGCTACGAGGTACGGAAGTCCTTTAGCAACGACCGTTGCGCGCCTTGACAGCATTTCAGCGACATCAGGCGGTGTGATTTCAAAGGAGGCTGTACCCGTCAAAACATGATGAGAATAGATGCTTTGAATCTGGGGTACGTCTTTTTCTTCGCTGGGGCGGATGGTGAATGTAGGGTGATTCATTGACGATTCCGTTTGGGTTAACTGGAAACGAATAAGTTTATTTACATTTAAGTATAAACGTATCAAAACATCATCCCTATGTGTGCCAACAGACGGTGAAGTCACTCTTCATCTTCTAAAGTGAATCCAAGGTCGCCAACAATCAGTATGGGTAGAGTTCTTTACCAATTCCCGCACTGACCGATCGTTTGATCAGCGAATCTTTTGGAGCAATGAAAATGAGAAACTACAAATTCGTTCTAGCTACGGCCATGGCTGTGACTGTCCTCACCCTGTCAGGCTGTGTGGCCCCAGGTACACCAAACAATCCATCTACAGCGATGGACGATGCCAACATGACCACTTTGGTCAAAGCGGCATTGATGAATGAAGCGGTATATAAGGTCAATCAGATTCGCGTCGAGACGATCGGTGGCGT
>CANCRX010000098.1 GCA_947380655.1 Alcaligenaceae bacterium
TCTAGCATGATCGTGTAACCGTCAGCAGCCGCTTTCGCAACTGAGGCCCCGCCAATCATGCCGCCTGCACCCCCACGATTTTCTACAACAATATTTTGACCAAGCTGTTTAGATAACTCAGGGGCCAGTATCCTCGCTACCGTATCGGCCGTGCCACCCGGAGGATAGGTAACCACTAGCGTGATCGCATGATCAGGGTAGGCTGCCTGGGCAGATCCGCAGCACATAATCACTGCAACGCTCAAAATCCTGCAGATTTGAAACACAAGGCGATGCATAAAGATTTTCCTTTAAGCTTGTTGTTACCGTTTAAATTAATTGCCAATTGTTTAATTAACCGATATTTCAACCAATTAGCCGATATTATTCATCAAACAACTGTAATACTCTGCTTTTATAATTAATCCGTCATGCAACTTTATAAAATCTGGATACCCTTCGCGCTCAGCTTTAGTGCGACCTGAATTAATTAATATGTCTGAACCAATCCAGAGTCCTGAACCTGAACTTGCCAAAGTCAAACTTGGTGAAATGCTGCGCACGCATCGCCTGGCCAAACAAACTGAAATCGCTGAACTCGCCAGAACACTCATATTATCTCCCGCTCAAATTACTGCGATTGAGTCTGGTACCCAGTCATCTTTTCACAATCAGACGTTTTATTTACGCGCGTTAAAAAAATATATCAGCTACTCAGGTCTGGAGGTCGATGAGCAAACGAATCTATTGTTTGCTCAAATCGAAACAACACTCCTGACTCACAAGGCGAAGGTAAGCCCGAATGAGGTCAGCTTATTGATCACTGCAGGTCTTGCTCACAAGCGAAAATCCTACCTGCCGCACTTCACGCTCAGGAAAAGTTTTTATTTCTTGGGTGGCTTTATGATAGTGATCGTGGTTGGCGTGTCGATGCTGGCCTTCCAAAAAGGTGCGCAGACCCAAACTGACCAACCGCCTACCGTAACACCCTTGGCGGCCGACGCGCAGACAACAACCCCCGCCCCAGTACACTTGAACTCAGGCGAAAAACAAAGCACCTCCGCGTCTGTCTCCCCACTCACAGCATTAACCAATGAAACGCCACCAGCCAAGTCAGCAGAACCCACTGAGACGAATAAACCTAATCTAAATACTGGTCCAGAAACCATCGCAGTTTCACTAAAACTGAGCTTCTCCTCCCCATCCTGGGTTCAGGCCGTCGAACAAAACGGCAAGCGTATAGAAAAAGTTTTTACACCTCAAGACACGCTTGAGCTTGACCCTTCCTCGCTCGTATCGCTAGTAATTGGCAATGCCCGGGAAACACAGTTGCATTTAAATACTCAGTCCATTGATCTGAACAAGTATTTAAATACAGGCAGTGGAGTAGCCAGATTCAACCGGCAAGAACTCCTGGAGCTCGGCAAGCAGTAGGCTGCGGCATCTATGCGTGCTAAATTGAACCGTGATTCGCTATGCTTATAGCCAAACCGGTCAGACATGAAAAAAATTATCAATAAACTCAAAAATATTATTTTTAAGCTTTCACCCCATTTAGCTGTAAAAATGGGGATCGAATTTCCCCTCAAATCACCAAACCGCATATTTTTGGAAACCAGTGTTTTCCAATATATCAATGAGACATATGGTGGTAAACAGCCTCGTAACAATGGTTTGTTTATCGGCACAGACAAACGCTCCTGGCACTATCCTAACGTGCTAGACCTGGAGCTGCACACGATCGACATAGAAAGTAAAAAAGCGCTTTACGGAAATCGAAAACACCATATCGTGGGTTCTGCGACTGAGCTCGAGCGTTACTACGACCCGAAATTCTTTGACGTGATCATCGGCAACGGGCTAATTGGCTTTGGCATGAACGCGCCGGAACAATGCGAGCAGCTATTGATGGGAGCTGCCTTGCTTTTAAAGGACGAGGGTCTCTTTGTACTGGGCTTTAATGACGGTCCTGAATTTGTGAGCTTTAAGGTCAAAGCCGCGACAAATTACCAACTTTTTGATGAGTACGTACCTGGAAAATTTGGTTTAAATCAATCAACGTACGAATTCGGTGATCACACCTTTGTCTTTTTGAAAAAACGCACTTCAAACTAAACATGCAGGGAGTTGACTGAACCCCCTGCACATTCAAAAGCCATTAAGCAGAAGGCATTGTCTGTGCCAGAGGGGGTAGCTTTACCACCTCATCGTACCAAGCTGTCAGCTTGGGATGGCCAGGGCGCCATGGTTCATTGGCGAAACGAAAATCGAGATAACCCAGCGCACACCCTACGGTGATTTCACCAATATGCGTCAACTTGCCAAAGCTTGAAACTTCTTTTTCAAGCGCAGCCAGGGCGCGCGCAACTTTACCCTTTTGCAATTCAATGTAAGCAATACGGCCTTCGTCCTGAGGAAGACCGATTTCGCGACGGCGTGGCTGACTAGCGTCCATAATCCCATCGCCAAGCGCTTGCAGGCGCAAGGCGTTCCAGCGTGCAGGGCCAGAGGCAGGAAATAATGGGGCAGCCGATCCAATGGTATCCAGATATTCGCAAATCACAGGGCTGTCGAACAATGGGCCGACATTGTCTGTCACAAGTGTCGGGACCTTGTTGAGCGGGTTGAACTCTGAAATGGCTGGGTCGGTTGCGGGGATGGCCCAACGTTCGAGCTGACTGTCAATGCCGCGCGCAACGGCACAGGCCATCGCTTTGCGGACATAAGGACTCGCGTTAGAAAAAGTAATCTTCATTATTTCGCTCCTGTTGGTTTTTTATAAGTAATAGTGAAATTTAACGCTGTATTTAAACGCACACATGCTGAATTAGAAAATAAATTTTTACTGTTAAAGCATTTTTCTAGAAGATATAAATTTGGTTTAGCATTAGTTCGCTTCCGTGCGACGTGACTGCTCCAGAAGTTTCACAATAATATTGCGTGAGACAAAAGGAAATAGACTAGGGATACACGCATGGATAATCGACGTCAAGCCCGCCCATAAAAGCATCCATCCCGCATAAAAAGCAAACTTGAAATGCTGGATATAAGTCTTATTCGATTCTGCAAGATGTTTTGAAAACATATTGGCCCACCTCTGATTATTGATCTGGTAACGTTTACGCATGGAAATACTACCAACAAAACCTCTGAACCAGGTCGACTTAAGTATTGCGATCGCGCCCAATATTTTCGAGGCTTATCTCAACCCTGATTTGCTTCTTTCGCTTGTGCTGGGAAACCTGCTGTCGTCAAGACTTTGGGACTTAAGCGCCCGTATCACTCAAAAACTCAAGAACAATCAACAGACCACAGGTGGGACATCTGAGGCCCAACCCGCTCAGCTAGCGTTCATCCGTGCGATACAAAAGGAGATTGACAGGAACTTCACTCATCTCCATCAGAGTGAAGTTTCGGCTATATATGGTGAACTAAGTCTTACAAACGAGGCCATACGTCTTGGTCAACAAAATATTGACCAGGCGGTCAGTGAATTAAAAAATTTTTACGGCAGAAATTCACTGAATTTGCCCGATCAAGTCAATGAAACATTGGCTTCGGTACTTGAGCAAGATAAATTTCCTGCATTTTATTATGCCAATTTTGATGTGATCAGAGCACACCGATTTCTGAAGGGGAGTCGACATACGCCGATGGGCCTCACCTCTTGTCTAGACGAGATCGCTATTTTCTCTGCACTCGCCATGACTCTTTCGCCGGGGATCGTTGCAAATGTAATCGCACTTTCTTGTCTGACGCACTACACAGCTTTTGGCTGGAATGAAACAGGTGAAAGCTGGTGGTTTTATGGAAAGAACAAGTTCTTTACTCAGTCTGATTGGAAACTACACGTTGAGCAAGAGTTTAATGGCGACGCTCAACTTGCGTTCAATCATAAGTTTCGCGACTTTAACCGGATTACTTCCGTTGCAGGCACCTTTAATCTAAAAAATGGAAATACTTCGATCGCAGCGGCTCATATCGATGAACTGGTAGACAAGCTCGATCAGTTTTTTGGCTGCAGGCTTGAACAATTGGATGAGGGGTTAATGCAACCCAGAGGCACAATGCCAGAGGCAAGCATTGCTCCAATTCTCAGGGAATTACTTGGTACGCAAGCCATTGAGCATGCGCGTGCGAGATTGTTAAATTCAGACGAAGGCGCTTGCAAACAGGCGCTTTATTCCTATCGAAGTTTGCAAGTAAAAGACTTCCTTCCCTACTTGCAAGTTGCGCGTAACAATCCGAATTGTAAAAATATTGGCTCAACCCTTAAATCCCTACAAGATGCAGTAGAGGTCGTGATGAGTCTTGAGGGCAAGGTTTCAATTTTTGAGGATCGCAACCGCCTCGCGATGCCCGACGAAACGCTGCGCCTGCGCACAGGCTCAGACATCGATCTCGCTTTGCTTTTGCATGTATTGGTTGAGCACTTTCTTGCCGCAACAAACAACAAATCCGCCACATTTACTTTGGTTACAGACGCAGACAGTTTCGTGTGCAGTGGAGATTTTTGTTTTAGCCTGGGCACGATGACAATGACCAACCCTCCAACAGCTGGCATCGTGATGACATTTTCAGACTCAGCCGCAAGATGATCCAAGAACCACTCTCTGAGGCGCCGGCATCGCAAGCGCCCATGACAAGGCAAGAGCGACTCATCATTTGTTGCGTATCTTTAGCTGCGTTTACTTTCCAGTTTGAAGCATTTGTGATTAATGTTGCATTGCCTTCAATGGCAATCGAATTACATGCATCCTCTACAGAGATCTCGTTTGCTGTGTTGAGCTACCTGTTAGCCACCACCATCACACTCGTTCCTGCAGGCAAACTTGGCGATCGCTTTGGTCTTCGGCGCACTTTTTTAAGTGGCTGTGCACTCGCCACGATCGGCACCTTATTCAGCGGCTTATCTACAGAGCTATATATGCTTTTGGTTTGCAGGTTCCTGCAGGGCCTGGGCATTGGCACCATCGTAGCCAACGCCTACGCCATGGTTCCCTTGTGGATTAGTAAGCAACACGCGGGTCGCAGCTATGGCCTGCTTTCCATGGGTGCAGGTGTAGGGATGGTTGCCGGTTTGCCTGTCGGCGGGGTACTTTCTTATGCACTCAGCTGGCATTGGGTTTTTTTATCTACAACGCCAATTTTTCTTGGACTGCTCTGGTTAGGCTGGAAAGTCTTACCAAGAGAACAGCCAAACCTCAACCCTCATCCAAAGCTCGACTGGATTGGCTTAGTCACGTTTGGATTAATGCTTTCTTGCGCAGTATTGACCGTCAGTCTGGGTGGGGAACTTGGGTGGAGTTCTACACCCATCGTGTTTTTATTTTTATTTATCCTCATGCTGGTCGCAGTGCTGGTCGCCCGAAAAAATACTAAGCCCTCTTTATTTTCTCCCGAAATACTCAGCATATCGGGCCTCATTCCGGGTTTGTCCGTCCTTTTTATTTATGCATTGGCGGTAGGTGGTGTTCGTTTTTTACTGCCCTTCTACCTTCAACTCAGTTGCGGATTGACGGCATGGGTCAGCAGTATCTTATTACTGGCTTATCCGCTCAGCTTTGCTCCAACAGGGGCCTGGGCGGGCAATCAGGCCGATCGAATCGGATCACGCAAAATGGTGACTGGCGCATGCCTGCTTGTTGCGCTACTTTGCGGCGTGTTTGCATGGGAGTTTGAGCAACTTGGGATCTGGTTTTTCATACTATTCCTGCTGGGTTTTGGTTTTGCAAACGGGATGTTCTTTGCGCCGAATAATCGCATGTGTATGTTAAATGTTCCGCACGTACTCAAGGGCGAAGTAAGTGCTTTGCTGCCTGTCGCAATCAATATGGGTACGCTGATCGGGGTGAGCGTGTTTGAGTCAGTGTTCAGCTTTCATATTCCTGATGGCGAAATGCTCATCCGTGATTACACCCACCCATCAGAAACTGTGCTGGATTTTATCAATCACGGTTTGACCGATGCCTTTGGACTGGCCGCGCTCATGATGCTTTCCGCGGCTGTATTGGCGCTCCTGACTTACCAATCCATCCCAAAGGGAAGTAACAATCAGTAACTATTTTCAAGTGAATACGTATTGTCGGGACAACGAGATGGCCTCTAAAATTTGAACCATGGATATCCGACTGACGAAACTTGAAGCCCTCATCCCAACTCTCGCTACGCGAGAGGACTTGCTTAAAACGAAAGTTGAAATGCGAGAGGACTTGCTAAATACGCGAGGACAACTTGAACTCTCAATCCAAAAACTAGAAACCACCATGCGCCGGGAGATGACCAAACAAACCTGGACCATTGTCAAATGGATTACGGGCCTGTTAGCGACTCTTCTCCCTTCCTTAATCGCAGCGACGTTTTACATCGCCCGGCATGTGCACTAAAGCACCTGGCATGCCACGTCAAAAAGAGAATTATCTATGGATTCACGCGTAACAAGTTTAGAAGCTCTCATACCAACCTTAGCAACCAAACAGGATCTCTCAGATCTGGAATGCAGAATGCACAAGGAAATCGCAACACTTGGCTGGAGGTTAGTCAGCTGGACGTCCGGCGTGCTGATCACCTCTTTTGCGGGCGTTTTTTACATCGCCCGGCATGTGCACTAAGTTTTACCTAGCGATCTCTGTCGACCGCGAAAGCGCATAGCGCTAGCAAAGAATCCTTGCAGCCAGAGGTAGGAAACGCCTCGAGCGCCTGACTGGCTAAGCTAGCCTCAGCCATCGCACTTTGGCGGGCATGCTCAAGCGCTCCAGTCTCCTGAATGGCGAGTGCCACCGCATCAAAATCGGCTTCGCCGTGCTCAATCGCCTGTCGAATCAGCGCTTTCTGGGCCTCTGTACCCACCTCCAGCACCCTGATCAGGGGTAAGGTGGGCTTACCCTCGCGCAAGTCATCCCCGACGTTTTTACCCAGAGCTGCCGCATCACCGCTGTAATCCAGTACGTCATCGACTAATTGGAACGCAGTCCCGATATGGCGTCCATAGGCAGCGGCTGCAGCCTGCTGCGCGGGCGTCGCACCTGCCAGGACGGCACCCGCCTCAGCGGCAGCCTCAAACAGCTTGGCGGTCTTAAACCGCACCACCTGCAGATAACGGGCCTCAGAGACGTCCGGATCGTGAATATTCAGTAATTGCAGGACTTCACCCTCGGCGATCACCGTGGTTGCGCAAGACATGATCTGCATGATCCGCATACTGTCGACGTCAACCATCATTTCAAACGCACGTGAATACAGATAGTCGCCAACCAACACACTGGCAGCATTGCCAAATACCGCGTTGGCCGTACTGCGTCCGCGACGCAGATCGGACTCGTCAACGACGTCGTCATGCAGCAGGGTAGCCGTATGGATGAACTCGACGACTGCAGCCATCAAATGCTGGTGACTACCCTGGTAACCTAGTGCTTGAGCCACCATCAACAGCATGGCAGGCCGCATACGCTTGCCCCCCGCACCAATGATGTAATCACCGATCGTACGGATCAGAACTACTTCGGAATTCAGACGGTCACGAATCACGGTATCAACCGCTTTCATGTCGCCAGCGACGGGGGAGAGGAGTTCGGAGAGCGTATGCACAGGACTTTCTTTTGACTTTCAAGTAGTTAGGCGTTAATATTCCGGGTTCGGCATTTTGGCCGAGGAAATGCAATTCAATTGCAGTTCATTTATTCATTGCACTAAACACGAGGTTAACCCATGTACGCGGTCATAAAAACCGGAGGCAAGCAGTATCGCATTGCTTCAGGTGAAAAACTTAAAATAGAACAGATACCGGCAGACATTGGGCAAGAAATCACGCTGGATCAGGTGTTATCCGTAGGCGAAGGCGACCAATTAAAAATTGGCACCCCGCTTGTGGCAGGCGCTCTGGTCAAAGCAACGGTTCTTGCGCAAGGACGCCATGATAAGGTCACGATCTTCAAGATGCGTCGTCGCAAGCACTACCAGAAGCATCAAGGTCACCGTCAAAACTATACCGAGATCCTGATCGGCGACATCACAGCTTAAGCGCTGCGATTCCCGAATATTCAGATCTCGTCATGCAGGAGTAAAACATGGCACAGAAAAAAGGCGGGGGTAGTACCCGCAACGGTCGTGACTCAGAATCGAAACGACTAGGCGTCAAAGCCTACGGTGGCGAACTGATTCCGGCTGGCTCAATTATCGTGCGTCAGCGCGGCACAACCTTTCACCCCGGCACAAACGTGGGCATTGGCAAAGACCATACCCTGTTCGCGCTGATTGACGGTCACGTCAAATTTTCAGTGAAAGGCAAACTCAACAAGTCGACCGTTTCGGTCCTCTCGGCTGAGTAATCGGCTTTCAAGCCTTTAAAAGCCCTGTCGCCGAGCGGCAGGGCTTTTTATTTTTACGGTATACCATCATCAAATGAAATTCGTCGACGAAGCAACCATTGAAGTCATTGCTGGCAAGGGCGGCAACGGCGCGCACAGCTTTCGCCGTGAAAAATTCATCCCTAAAGGTGGGCCTGATGGCGGTGACGGCGGGCGAGGTGCTAGCATCTTTGCGATCGCGGACCGTAACATCAATACCCTGATCGATTTCCGTTATGCCCGCAAACATGTCGGCAAACACGGTGAGCACGGTCGCGGCTCCGACATGTATGGTGCCGCAGCAGCAAACATCACCCTGCGCGTACCTGTGGGCACTATTATTTATGATGCAGAAACTGGTGAGGAGCTCTTTGACCTCAGCCATCACGACCAGCAAGTCGTCTTGGCGGCCGGTGGTGAAGGCGGACTGGGTAACGTTCATTTCAAATCCAGCGTCAACCGCGCACCAAAGCAATGGACGCCGGGCAAGGATGGCGAACAACGTCGCCTCAGGCTCGAGCTTAAGGTGTTAGCCGATGTCGGCTTGCTGGGCATGCCTAATGCTGGCAAATCCACGCTCATTAGCCGCATCTCTAACGCTCGGCCCAAAATTGCTGACTACCCTTTCACCACCCTGCACCCTAATCTGGGCGTAGTGCGTACCTCCGAATCACGCAGTTTTGTCGTCGCTGACATTCCAGGTCTGATCGAGGGTGCCTCCGAGGGCGCGGGTCTGGGCCATCTCTTTTTACGCCACCTGAGCCGTACACGCATCCTGTTGCATCTGGTGGATGTTTCCTCACAGGATCCAGACGATGACGCCGTTGATCGTGCCGTAGGTGAGGCCCGCGCGATTGTTGAAGAGCTGCGACTCTATGACGAAACACTTTATAACAAACCGCGCTGGCTCGTTCTGAATAAGCTCGACATGGTGGCCGATCCCGAGGACGTCAAAAAACGTTTCCTGAAAGCCTATAAATGGAAAGGTCCGGTCTATGCTATTTCCGCGCTGTCCGGCGATGGTACCCAGCAATTAATTTGGGACCTGCAGGATGCGATTGATGCATACAGACAGGAAGACAACATCGCGGAAGACCGTGCTGCGGGCACTTACGTTGCAGAGGATCCGCGTTTTGATGAAACGCGTGTGGATGCGGATACGCGAACGCCCCTCAAAGACGACTAATACAGCACCTTTTAATTACCTGATTTAATCAAGCATCACTCACATGACCGACCAGACTTCTCCTGTTTCAGTTATTGCCAACGCCTCACGTATTGTGGCAAAAGTAGGCTCATCGCTGGTCACCAATGATGGGCAGGGTCTGGATCGCGAAGCTGTCGCGCATTGGGCACTCCAGATTGCGGCGTTGCGCAAACAGGGCAAAGAAGTCGTTCTGGTTTCAAGCGGTGCGATTGCTGAAGGAATGGCGCGCCTGGGCTGGGCAAAACGCCCAACCTCGATGCATGAGCTACAAGCCGCCGCAGCGGTGGGCCAGATGGGCTTGGCCCAAGCCTACGAGGCCGCGTTCTCTGTGCATAATCTTCGGACGGCCCAAATCCTCCTGACCCACGAGGACCTCGCGGATCGCCAGCGTTATCTCAATGCGCGTTCAACTCTGTTTGCGTTACTCAGACTGGGCGTCGTACCCATCGTTAACGAAAACGATACGGTCGCGACTGACGAAATCGCGGTGGGTGATAACGATACGTTAGGTGCACTGGTGACGAACCTGATCGAAGCCGACGCCTTGATTATTCTCACAGATCAACGCGGACTCTATGAAGCGGATCCTCGTCGGGATCCAAAAGCTCGCTTTGTCTCTCATGCCAAAGCGGGTGACCCCGCGCTCGAGGCCATGGCAGGCGGCACAGGAAGCGGAATTGGCAAAGGCGGCATGCTGACAAAAATCCTTGCAGCCAAACGCGCGGCGCGCAGCGGTGCTCACACCATCATTGCTTCGGGCCGTGACCAGGATGTCATGATCCGTCTGGCGGCCGGTGAGTGTATTGGCACAGAATTACACGCTGACGTTCCGGTGCTGTCTGCTCGCAAGCAATGGATGGCAGACCATCTGCGTCTGCGCGGCAAACTCATATTGGATCAGGGCGCGGCCAACGCCTTGCGTCGCGAAGGTAAAAGCCTGCTGCCAATCGGCGTCAAAAGTATCGAGGGTGAATTTGAGCCGGGAGATGTCGTGGCTTGTCTGGATCCTCAGGGCAAAGAGTGCGCACGCGGCCTAACCAACTACTCGTCCTCTGATGCGCGACGCATCATGGGCCAGCCTTCATCAAAAATTACGGAAATTCTGGGCAGTGCACGCGAAGAAGAACTCGTCCATCGTGACAACCTGATCCTCATTTAAATCCGTTCCGACTCTGTCTGCATCGGTAATTCGATATGGAAAATAGCTCCGCCCTCCGGGATGTTTTCTGCATGAATTTTCCCGCCATGGGCTTGAACAATCCGGCGACAAATGGCAAGTCCTAGCCCCGTGCCTCCGGAGCCATCCTTGGTCAGCGTCGACTGAACAAATGGCTCAAAAATATTCTCAAGTTCATTCTGAGGAATACCACAGCCTTCATCTTGCACAAAAAAATGCAATATTCCAGGCACCTCAACGTTTGCGCCAACGATGATTTTTTGTCCCGGCGAAGAAAACTTCAAAGCATTCGCAATCACATTACGTAACACCTGATGAATCCTCAGGATGTCAGCATGTAACATCAGGGGATCTGCTGGCAAACGAGAATCGAACGTCACAGCTCTCGCACGCAGTAAAGGGGCGAGCTCAGTTTCGACATCACGCACCAACTGCCGTGCATCAATCTTCGTAAAACTTGCTTCTGAAAAAGCACTGTCGATTTTTGCAATATCGAGCAAGTCATTGACGAGTGTCAGCATGCGTTGCCCCGAGGTATGAATATCGCTGAACATCCCTGAAACTCTCGACTGATCCTGCGTGCGCATCAGGCCAAGCTCGGAAAAGCCAAGGATAGACTGCAAGGGCGTGCGCAATTCGTGGCTGATGTTCGCAATGAACTCAGCCTTTGTTCTTGCCGCATCCTGTGCACTACGCCATGCAATTCTTGCCATCACCGCAATCACAACTAACGCCAGCGTACCGACCAGCACAAACCAGGAAAGCAATCTAAACCAGTCATTCCAC
>CANCRX010000099.1 GCA_947380655.1 Alcaligenaceae bacterium
AAAATCCTGTGCATAGATATGTTCTGTCAGCGTTGTCCGGGAAATGACCTGATCCTGATGATGCATAAGAAATGACAGGACTTTTAATTCATGTGAAGTCAGGCTGATGCTTTTGCTGCCAACAGTCACGCGTCCGCTGGTGGTGTCAAGCATCACAGTACCGCAAGTCAGCGTTGATGAGGCGTTACCCGAGGCGCGTCGAATGAGTGCGCGAAGGCGGGCCAGTAGCTCTTGCATATGAAAGGGTTTGCTCAGGTAATCATCCGCACCCGCGTCGATACCCGATACTTTTTCATGCCAGCTGTCACGTGCGGTCAGAATAAGAACGGGTGTCTTCAGACCATCCGCACGCCAGTTTTTCAGTACTGTCATGCCATCCATGACAGGAAGGCCTAAGTCAAGGATGATGGCGTCGAAAGCCTCGTGCGTTCCCAAGTGCAACGCATCCAGTCCGTTGTCTGCCTGATCAATGACAAAACCAGCTTCTTTGAGGCTGGTACTGATTTGTTCACTCAGAGTAGGCTCGTCTTCGACAAGTAATACGCGCATAAACAGCCTTTATAAAAATTCAGTGCCACACATTTGTATTTATTTTTGTTTCAGTATCACCGCATTGCTGGCATCAATCTTTAATTTGATCAATTTTCCGGCGGGTTGCAGGATTTTCAATTCGTAGATCCAGTTTTGATGTTTTTTTTCTAGCTCGACTTCTAGCACCTGTCCGGGAAATTGAGGTTCTATTTTTTCGAGGATCACCCTCAACGGCAATATTTGTCCAGACTCCAGTGCACTTCTGGCTCTGTCGTGATCCATATCCGAGGAGGCAAGGGCGTAAGAATTCGTGAGCGTCATCATCACTGTTAATGCGATTTGCAAGAATCGTCGTGTGTTCATGTTTGTTAAAACAGGCGCTCGTTAAGGTTAATACCCAAATTGTGCCACTTCTAACATGAATCGAATATGAACAAGGTGTTCAGGTGCCATACATCTTGAGGCTGTCATTATCTATCCATACCTGTTTATAGACACAGAGGAGTGGGGTGATGAGCAAGATCGTACTTACAGTAGTGACCGCGTGGAGTTGCTTACTGATGTCTCCAGTGATTTGCCATGCGGGTGATACGACCCCAGCAGCCCAACAAGCTAAATGGTCTGAGGCGGCAGGCAGAGCGGGGATCAGCACACAAGGTGAAGTTTTTTTTAATTCCAAGCATGGTGGTCAGTGGTCATGCTCTTCCTGTCATGGAGCGCCTGCTGTGAACGATGGCAAACATGCTTCAACAGGTAAAACAATCAAACCCCTGTCCCCAGTTGCGAATCCAGATGCTTTTACCGATACAGCGAAGATTGACAAGTGGTTTCGTCGTAACTGTAAGGATGTATTGAGCAGGGAGTGCAGCGATGCTGAAAAAGCAGATGTGCTGGCATATTTGTTGAATATTAAAAGGTGATCACCATGCGTAAACCTTTACTTTCAGCAGGCAGGTTGACGAGTGGTATTTCTGTTTTTTCAATTTTTGCTGTCTCTATGGTCTTGTGGTTCACGTTCTGCGCACAGGCGTTCGCCGGTGATGGTAATGGTGACAGGAGTATGTTGCCATCGACCATCTTGCCTCGTTATCAAACCGAGTGTGCCTCCTGCCATATCGCGTATCCACCTGGCATGCTGGCAAAACAGAGCTGGATCAATTTGATGAAAGGACTCGACACGCATTATGGTGCTGACGCCTCGCTGGATGCCGAGTCTATCAAGGATATCAGTGGCTGGCTTGCGCAGCACGCCGGGACGTATAAGCGTGTTGATCCTGCTCCAACTGATAACAGGATTACAGAATCAGCCTGGTTTGTGCGTAAGCATAGAAAAATTCAGCCCGAGGTCTGGCTAAGACCATCAATAAAAAGTGCGTCCAATTGTGCGGCTTGTCATATCCAAGCCGAGCAGGGTGATTATCGCGAACGCAACATTACTATCCCAAAAAACTGAGGTAAAAATGAATACTACTTTGATCTCCCAGGCTCCTTCACTGCCAACAGTGGAGGCGACGAACAAGAAAAAGTTGTCGAGAAAAGTCATTGATGCGCCTACGAGAGTATTTCACTGGCTGTTTGCATTTTGTTTTTTAGGCGCCTACCTGACAGCAGAAAGTGAGAGTTTTCGTAAGGTCCATGCAACGCTTGGCTACACGATGGCTGGCTTGCTTGTATTCAGAATAGTTTGGGGTCTGGTTGGGCCTAAGCATGTCAGATTGAGTATGCTATTTAGAAAACTTTCGGGTGTTTCTGAGTGGTTAAAGTCTTTTAAAAAAATTCGAACTCTTTCGCTTGGTGATCTCAGTGCAATAACAAGTATCAACTGGAAGCAAGGCCAGAACCTTCTGATGGCTATTGCAGTCGCTGCATTGCTCGTAATGATTATTCCAGTTACGTTGACTGGTTATGCCACCTATAACGACTGGGGATGGCGTTGGGTTCAAAAAATTCACGAATCGCTGGGCGAGTTTTATCTTTTTATTGTTTTATCGCACTTGGCATTCATTGCCCTGCTGAGTGTGTTGCGTCTGAAAAATATTGCTCTGCCAATGATTACAGGAAAAGCGGATGGGCCAGGTCCTGATCTGATTAAGCAGGAGCATCGTTTTATTGCAGGGCTATTGTTCAGTTCGGTGCTGCTTTGGTGGTTATCACAATGTTTCTGAGTGCAAACCCTTATTGATCCGAACGCGGCTTCAGCCTATACAGGTGGATATTGCCTGGGTGAGAGACTAAATATTCTTGAACGCTCCACTTTTGGGGCGATGAAAGCTGAAGATTTTTTGGAGAAGACAATGAAGCTGCGTTCCTTAGTATTTGCATTATCGATGGCTGGTATGGGCCTTGTCGCTCAGCCTGCACTGGCTGCAATTTCGGATGATGTCATCCGTATTGGTTTTACGACCGACATGTCAGGCGTCTATGCCGACGTAGATGGTCCACGCGGCGCTGATGCTATTCGTATGGCGATTGCCGATGCGGGTGGTGAAGTTAATGGTAAGAAAATTGAGCTCTTGGTACTAGATCATCAAAACAAGCCTGATATTGCTGCCTCTAAAGCACGTGAGTGGTTTGATCAGCAAAAAATTGATCTGCTGATTGGAGGCTCCAACTCTGCTGTTGCACTTGCCCTCGCAACTGTTGCACAGGAAAAGAAAAAGCCATTCATAGCAATTGGTGCAGGTACCTCAGATCTGACAAACAGCCAGTGCACGCCTTATACCGTTCACTATGCTTACGATACTGTTGCAATGGCGCGCGGTACCGGCTCTGCCGTGGTTAAAAACGGTGGTAAGACTTGGTTCTTCATTACAACAGACTACGCGTTTGGTCATGCGCTTGAGCGCGATACAGCCGCCGTCGTCAAAGCAACGGGTGGTGAGGTGAAAGGACAGGTCCGCGTTCCTTTGGCGACCTCTGATTTTTCTTCATTCCTGTTGCAAGCACAGGGTTCTGGTGCACAGATTTTGGGTCTGGCCAATGCTGGTGGTGACACCATTAATTCGATTAAGGCAGCTAACGAATTTGGTCTGACACCTAAAGTCAAAATGGCTGGTTTGCTGGTCTACATCAATGACATCCACGCACTGGGTCTTAAAGAGACACAAGGCATGTACCTGACAGACTTCTGGTATTGGGATGCGAACGACGAGAACCGTGCCTGGTCTAAACGCTTTGAAGTGAAATATCCAGGACAAAAACCATCGATGAACCAGGCGGCAGACTATTCCGCCGCTGCGTTTTATCTGCGTGGTGTCAAGGAGACAGGTTCTGACGATACCGATGTCATGATGAAATGGATGAAGTCGGCAAAGATCAACGACATGTTTGCCAAAGGCGGCTATGTCCGTGAAGACGGTCGTATGATTCATGACATGAATCTGATGCAAGTCAAAGCTCCGTCAGAATCCAAGTATCCTTGGGACTACTACAAGATTGTTGCTAATCTGCCGGGAGAGGAAATTTTCACCAAGCTTTCAGAAAGCACCTGCAAACTGGTTAAAAAGCCTGGTTAATAGTTTTTCCTTTGTGTAAAAAAACACTTCGCAAGAAGTGTTTTTTTTTGTGAAGTGTGACGTATAGTAATTTTTAAAGCGTGCGTCCTAATGCTTTAAAAAATAACTCTGATTGCAGTCGCTCGCTGATCATTTGTTGTGCAACGTGTTTGGCCAGTGCTGCCTGAACGGGGACAAGTGGTCGTCCGGTTGATTGCGCCAGCACTTGCGCCTGACAGGCGCGCTCCAGGAAATAGAGATCATCGTAGGCATAGTCGATACGATCGCCGCAGACCACTACGCCGTGATTGCCTAAAAAGGCGATGTCAGCACTGCCCATCGCGCGAGCGATCCGCTCGCCCTCGGAGGCATCCAGTGCGAGACCGTTGTACTGATCGTCTATCGCGATACGGTCCAGAAAACGCATAGCATTTTGTGACAGATGCGTGTCAAGTGCGCGATCAGCTGTCAGTGTCAATGCTGTTGCATAGGGCATGTGTGTATGCAATACACAGGATTTTTTACAAATTCTATGAATCGCTGCGTGGATGTACATAGCCGTTGACTCGACTTCATGGCGTCCGGCAAGTTTGTTGCCTGCGGTGTCAATCATGATGATGTCATCGGCCTGAACCTCGCTCCATAAGAGTCCGCGAGGGTTTAGCAGGAATCTGCCTGACTGATCAGGAAGCTCCAGACTGAAATGATTACAGACCCCTTCGGCTAAACCGTGGTGGGAGGCTGCACGCAGCGCTAAAGCCAGATCGGTGCGCAAACGCTTAACGCTGTCAGATTCAAAATCGCGAACGTGCATCATTTTTCCTTATTGACTGAAGGGTTTATTATGCAGGTAAATCAAAAAATCAATCAAATGGAGACAGATTGTGCATGACTTGTTAATTCGCGGTGCCCAGGTATTTGATGGGCAAGGAACCCCCCCCGTTCTTGCTGACGTGGCGGTGGATCAGGGAAAAATTACCGCAATCGGTCAAATTTCGGGTCCCGCACGCGAAGTCGTTGAGGCTCGCGGCCTCGCCTTAATGCCGGGCATCGTTGACTTACATACTCATTATGACGCCCAGATCACCTGGGATAAGACCATGTCGCCATCACCCGCCCTGGGGGTAACCACGACGGTAATCGGCAATTGTGGTTTTGGTATTGCACCTTGCCCTGCCGAGCTGCGCGAAACCATGTTGAAAAACCTGTCGGTCGTTGAGGGAATGGACTTACAGGCCTTGCTGACGGGTGTTAATTGGGGCTTTGAAACCTTTAGTCAATACATGGATCAGATCAGGCAGATTGGACCGTATCTGAATACCGCAGTATTTGCTGGTCACTCCGTGATTCGTACTGCTGTGATGGGTGAAGCGGCCTCGGAGCAGGTTGAGCCAACGCCTGAGCAAATGCAGATCATGCGTGGTTTGATCAAAGAAGCGATGGATGCGGGAGCGATTGGCTTTGCATCATCGTTTTCGCCTAACCATAGCGGCTTTGGTGGCCGGCCCATGCCCTCGACGATTGCCTCGGAGCAAGAGTTACGCGCGTTAACCGGTGTGCTGGGTGAATATGAACGTGGTGTATTTATGATGGCAACTGGTTCGCGTGCCTCACCTGCGGTGATGGAGTCGATCGCGCACGATACAGGTCGCCCCACTTTTATCTCTACTGTACTGGGGATGTACAACGATGCGACACCTGAGCGTGCAATGGAGTATTACGAGCAATGTGGTGCTGCGCAGGGTCGAGGAAATCCGCTCTACATGTTGACGAGTTGTCAGCCCTTGTCTTTTGATTTTTCTTTAATGGACCCATACATTTTGCTGAGTCATACGGCATTTGATGCGATTCAAGGTAAAGATGTCGAGGGAATGAAAAAAGTTTACGCTGACCCAGCTTTCAGGGCTGCGTTTAGGGAAAATTTAAAAAATCTGAAGCCAGGTATTTTATTTTTAGGTAACTGGTCCAATATCGAAATCAATGTGACCCATATCCCTGACTACGTCGAATTTGAGGGGATGACGCTGACTCAGGTTGCTGCGAAACTTAACCTTGATCCGCTCGATGCTTTTTTTGATATTGCGATTAAAGATAATCTGAGCACTATGTTTGTAGGTAAGTTTTTTAATAATAATGATCAGGGTGTGGCACCGTTACTCAAGCATCCCGCTGGCGTCATTACACTCTCCGATGCTGGGGCGCATTTGATCTACATGTGTGATGCAGGGTTTGGTCTGCATTTCCTCGGACATTGGGTGCGAGAGACCGGACACTTTACACTTGAAGAGGGCATCCGCAGATTGACGAGTCATCCTGCTGATTGTTTCAAAATTGCTGGTCGAGGGCGTCTGCTTGTCGGTGCACCAGCAGATTTGCTACTGTTTGATCCACAAACGGTTGGGATCTCGAGATTGCAAACTAATGCAGATCTGCCTGGCGGTGGTAGCCGTATGGTCCGAGCATCCAAAGGCGTGCATGGAGTATGGGTGAATGGCATCAAGGTGCACGATGGTAAGGATTATGTTGAACTTGATCACGGTCCGGGGGCTGTGCTGACGCAGTTTGATCGTTAATGTGTGACTGAACTTCAGATCGTATTCAAGAAAATCACTAAAGTAATTTAGTGATTTTTTTGTAGGTAGAAATCACAGAGATTAATCTCGATCTTTATATGTTGAATGTATGAAAATTTTTTTACGATGCGTGATTTCGCTTGCATTTTTAATATGCACGAAAGTCATGTCTCAGGCGCTGCCGTTTAGTTTTATCGCGCTTGGAGACTTACCGTATGGCGATACACGCAGAGTGGAAAATAACTATCGGAAATTGATTCAATCTATCAACTCGACGGGGCCGGTTTTTAGCATCCATGTGGGTGACTTAAAAAATGGTTCAAGTGAGTGTTCAGATCTGGAATTTACAAAGCAATTCCATCACTTCAATCTTTTTGAAAATGCTTTGATTTATACGCCAGGTGACAACGACTGGACGGACTGCCATCGTTTTCCCGGTGCTTTTGATCAACCACTCGAAAGATTAAGTGCGCTAAGGAGTCGTTTTTTTTCGATTCAAGCATCTATGGGTAAGCGACCAATCATCCTTGAGCGCCAGTCTGTCTTGTACAGGAATTTTTCAGGCTATCCAGAGAATCAGCGCTGGATTCATAATCAGGTTTTATTCGTGACCTTACACGTGGTTGGCAGCAACAATAATTACGATCCAAAAATGAAGGATCCAAAGCAGTTTGCTGAGTTTACTGGTCGTGACGATGCGAATATTGCTTGGATTCGATCGGCATTTCAACTCGCACAGGCTCAAAACCTAAGTGCGGTTGTTTTTGCTTTTCAAGGGGATGTATTTATAGAAAAATCATCGTTTGAATTATTTCCTATATCTTCTGGATTTAAAACGAGTATCGGTGACAATCTCTTGCCCCTTGCGGCAAAAGCGAATGTGCCAATATTGGTCATTCATGGCGACAGCCACAAGTTTAAATTTGATCAACCTTTTTTCATTAGTGATAAAAGGATTGATAATCTGACCAGAATAGAGGTACCAGGTGCTCAGGATGTTAGGGCGGTAGAAGTGACCGTAGATGTAAAATCAACTTCACCCTTTAGAGCGAAGCTGTTAGGTGACCCGCTAGGTCATACTAGTCAGAATTAGTCTTTTTTAGGACGTCCTGCTGAAATTTTTTCAAGTTTATTGCGAGCAACTTCAAGTTGTTTGGATGTCATTGTTTTAAGCAATGCCACCCCAATACGCAACAGCTCACTCTTTTTAATAGCAACGCCTTGCTTTAAGCATGATTTTTTCAAATCACCCAGAATTTGGTATTCCAACTCTGGCATGGTGAAGCTATCACGAACCATCTTTTGTTTTTTGACTTTGACTTTTTGAGTTGAAGTTTCGGCTATGACGGCAACTGGTTTAGTCTGGACTGGGACGGTTTTTTGTACGGGTGGTTTTACAGCAACGGCTTTCTTGGCTGGTGATTTCTTAGTAACTGGTTTTTTTGCTACTGGTTTTTTAACCGCGGCTTGATTGAGTGTCGTGTTCAAAAAATTCTCCATTGGGCGAGTGGATGATTACAGAATGCATAAACGCCTTTAATTATTTATATTATATAAATAATTAAATGTTTTTCTCAAATGACTGCCGGTGTGACAGGTTTAATTAGGCTCCAGGCAAGCTGTTAACCAGCGCAATCATGCGTTTGCGCATATCGGGATCAGGTAGTTTTCCTAGACCGCCAGCCATGTTATCAATCACGTTCGACGGTCTGCTGGTGGCGGGGGTGATGCAAGTCACCGCAGGATGGCTCGCGACATATTTCAGGAAAAACTGGGCCCAGGTCGTTGCATCAAATTCACGCGCCCAGTCTGGAACTTGTTTGCCCTCGACGCGTTTCCACAGCCTTGTTCTGCCAAAAGGGGCGTACACCAGTACGGCTATGCCTCGCTCCTGTGCCAGTGGCAGGATGGTTTCTTCGGCAAACCGATCATCAATCGCATAGTTAGTACCAATAAAATCAAACTTTTCAGTGCGCATGGTTTGAATCATTTCTGCGTACTGATTTTCAAACGTAGTTGTCACACCGATGTATCTGACCCGACCTTGTTGTTTAGCTTCGCGCAGGATCGGTAATTGAACTTTCACGTCGCCCATGTTGTGGACCTGGATCAGATCGATTACGGGCTTACCGATACGCTTAAAAGAGTTCTCGAGTTGATTGCGAGCGGCTGTCACATCGGCTGGGCCGCCACGTGGTGCAACATTAAGCTTGGTTGCCCAGAAAAGTTTTTTAGCTACGCCCAGATCCTGTGCGATTTTTCCTGCGACTTCTTCGGATGCGCCATAGCTTGGGGCGGTGTCAAATACTGTGCCACCCAATTCCGTCATTTTTCTGATCACAGATTTCAAGGCGTCGTGATCTTCGTTGCGCGCGACCTGAGCAAAAGTTGCCGAACTGCCCAGACCGATGATCGGAAGCTTCTCTCCCGTGGAGGGGATCGCACGTGTAATGAGGGCGCCCGAGGTAGCACTGTGTTGTGCTTTGGCTAGATGAGGTGCGAGCGTCAAAGCACCTGCTGCGCCTATTGTCATGCTGAGCCATTCACGGCGTGTGGTCATATTCCTTCTCCCTGATTAAATAGCTGTTTTCTTTGCGCGATACGTTTGCGATACGCCTAACCATATCCCCAGGACCATCCATACCAAGGACAATGGCACGACGAAAGCCGCTAGCCCTGTCAAGCCCATACCAAGCTTGCTGAGCAAACCTTCGGTTTGAGCGCCCACCACGTCTCCGCCACGGTAAACAAAGGTGTCGATGAACGCCTTGGATTTGTAGCGCTCTGCGCGAGGCATAATCGTGAATAGGGTCTCGCGGGCAGGGCGCATGACGCCGCGCTGTACCGCCCTGAATGTTGCATCGAGTGCGATGAGTGCAGCAAGTGAGCCGAAAATGGCAAGCCCGATGAAACCAAGCGCCACACAGATCGGTAGCAGTGCCAGAGTGAAGGGTACGCCAAAACGTTTCATTAGATGACTTGTCACGAAAGCTTGCAGAATCAATGTCGCGATTTGAGAGATCAAATCAATTTGTGCAAAGGCCGCGGTACGCGTATCTGTATCGACACCCAATGCGGCGACCATCTGTAAACGCGTGAAATATATAAACGTCGCAATCACTGCAACAATCAGCACATAGGCGGAGATGCCTAGCAAATACGGTGAGCGGATAACCGAAAGCATTCCTTCCCAGGCGCTTCCTCCAATGGCTTGCTCAGAAGACTGCTTAGCTTGCCCGTGCGGTGTTTGCTCATCTTGCAGCTGGGTCAATATCCATGCCGCGCATACGGCGAGGATGAGAAAAGCGGCCGCGACGAGTAATAAAAAGGGGGTGCCCATCGGTTTGGCTAGAACACTGGCTAACCAGGGGCCAAAGATCGCGCCGAGTGTGCCACCAATTGAGATGGCTCCAAATAAACGTTCACTTTGATCGAGTGAGAATCGGTCCGTCATTAAGGCCCAGAACAGCATGGTGGCAAAGAGATTGAACACGCTGAACCAGACGTAAAAAACCTGACCGCTCGTTTGTCCTATATGGGCGGGTGCCAGAACAAGCAAACAATAAAATATTAATAATCCTAACGCAAAAAAGAGATACGTCACGGAAATAAAAACCATGCGACGAAATTTGCTGACAAGCAGACTAAAAAGTGGATTGACGGCAAAGGTGACTGCGACGGTTATATAGAACAGCCAGCGGATCGCTTCAATTCCCCGCTGCATGCCTAACGCTTCGCGTGCGGGTCTGACCACCATTAACGCAGTCAGTACGCAGAAAAAGAATATGCCTGCGACCAGGGCGGGCAGAACCTCATGACGACGGATATTGGTGAAGGTCTGTAGCACGTGGCGCCTCTGTCTCTGTCCCGGCCCGGATCGACCGAGCGTCATACTCTGCCGATATTACATAAAAGAGTGTCGCGATGCAGCTTGTTTTTATGTAAGCTCTTGTTTTTCTTAGGCTTCGCCATACCTTACAATCAATTTTTTATCTTTCTGAGGTTTGGCCATGTCCGGTCCGCTTTCGCATATTAAAGTTCTCGATCTCTCCCGTGTGTTGGCAGCCCCTTGGGCCGCGCAGAATCTCGCGGATTTGGGTGCGGATGTCATCAAAGTTGAGCGCCCGGTTAAGGGGGATGACTCAAGAGCCTTTGCGCCACCTTTTTTGAAGGATCAGGATGGCAATGCCACGCGAGAATCAGCTTATTTTTGTGCAGCCAACCGCGGTAAGAAATCTATTACGGTTGATTTATCCAAACCAGAAGGTCAAGCACTGGTGCGCGAACTTGCTCGCGACGTAGACGTGATTTTTGAAAACTATAAAGTGGGGGATCTCGCCCGCTATGGCTTGGGTTATGAAGACATCAAGGCCATTAACCCTTCAATCATTTATTGCTCGGTGACTGGGTTCGGTCAGACAGGTCCTGAAAAAGATCGCCCTGGTTATGACTTCATGGCCCAGGGTATGGGTGGTCTGATGAGCATCACGGGCGAGCGTGAGGATTTGCCTGGTGGTGGACCTCAGCGCGTCGGTGTACCTATTATTGACCTGACTACTGGTATGTATGCCAGCATTGCGGTGTGTGCCGCGATCGCGCATCGCGCGGTCACGGGCAAGGGTCAGTGGATTGATGTCGCACTGCTAGATTCCTCTGTCGCATTTCTGGCCAATCAGGCCATGAA
>CANCRX010000100.1 GCA_947380655.1 Alcaligenaceae bacterium
GATTTAGTCGGTGGTGCAAGAATATCTATCTTGTTGCTGACGATCATTTTAATCATTGCATTTTTCTTACGCGATAAAAAGAATCAAGCCTCCTATCGTAACGCGCGCGGGACAAACTCTATTGAACCTCGGGAGTTATCGCCCAAAGCTTGTGCGTTGGTGTTGGTGTTGGGATGGTTACCCGTTCTCGTTGGGTTCATCGCACCCTGTAGCTATCTGATCTATCAGATAGCAAACCGTCTGGAGGGAACTGAAATCTTTACCACGTCCATATTGGAGGCACTGAGTAATTCAGTTTTGATTGCTAGTTCAGCGACTTTAATTTGTATGATGTGTGCAATTATTTTTGCCTGGTCTGCGAGAGAACCGATCACGTCTTTGACATCATCCGTAAAAATAAAAATCAGCGGATATATTGGAAAAATTGGCTACACGGTCCCCGGAACGATGCTGGCAATCGGACTCATCACTCCCTATGGCTGGTTAGACAGAATGCTCAATTCGCTTCTGAATTTGATTGGCTACCCCACAACGGGCTTACTGATACTTGGTTCGACTGCAGGCGTAGCCTGTGCATGTGCAATACGTTTCATCGCCATCGCTATTGGCAACTTGAATGCAGGAATGGCACGTATTCCGTCATCAATTGATCAAGCAGCAAGAGGCTTGGGTGCAACAGGAGTTTCTCTACTCTTTCGCGTACATCTTCCAATTATCCAGCCTGCCATCATCGCATCGACACTACTTATTTTTGTGGAATGCCTCAAAGAGCTACCGGTGACTCTCATGCTTAGGCCACTTAACACTGAAACCTTATCCACCCTCCTCTACGCTGATGCCTCAAGAGGAAATTATGAAGAAAGCGCGCTGGCTGCATTGCTAATTGTCCTGGCAGGAATCGTTCCAGTGATCTTGCTGACGCGTATACATTCAACAGGAAGACATCATTAATGAACGGTCAATTTATTATAAAAGAGCTAACCATTGGGTACGGCACGAAGTCAAACCCTGTGTCAGTTATTACTAATTTGAGTCTGACGCTAGAACAGGGAGAAATCGGGTGTTTGCTTGGCAAGTCAGGCTCAGGGAAAAGCACTTTATTACGTACGATTGCAGGTTTCCATCCACTGCGAAACGGCTCAATTGTGCTTAACGATAGGACGCTCGCCTCAACGCAGGTCAATATGCCGCCAGAAAAAAGACGGATGGGCTTTATGTTTCAAGACTTCGCCTTGTTTCCACACTTAACGATCGAGAAAAATATCAGCTTTGGTTTAGGACAATTAAGCAGCACTCAAAAAAAAGATCGTACTGAAGAAATGCTCGATCTAATCGAACTGAATCACCTTAGAAAATGCTATCCGCACGAGATCTCAGGCGGACAACAACAACGCGTCGCACTGGCACGCGCACTTGCACCCGCACCAGAATTGTTACTGCTTGATGAGCCGTTTTCTAACCTTGATGAAAAATCACGTACCGATCTGGCCTCAGACGTTGTCAGAATGATTCGCCGCCAGAGATGCCAGGCACTGATGGTCACGCATAATATAAAAGAAGCCCAAACGATCTCAGACCGAATGGGCTTCATTGAGCATGCTGCGCTTAGCCAGTGGTATCAGACGTCATCGGATCCATCCCAAGCTCACGCAGTTTGCGTGTAATGGTATTTCGTCCCATACCTAACCGCGTTGCGGCCTCAACGCGTCGACCTCGACAGACATCAAGCGAGGACTGCAAGAGTGCTCGCTCAAACTGATGTGTGAGCGTTGTCCACACATCAGGTTCAGAACGCGACAAACGAATATTTGCATCAAGGGCTAATAACTGTTGCCACGTCTGATTCGCCAACGGCATCGAGACCGCCGAAGAACTTGTCATGGAAGACAAGTCGGCAGCACGAATTTCTGGTGGAAGATCAGAGACACCCACTGTCTGACCTGGAGCCATCACTGTCAGCCAGTGACAGAAATTTTCCAGTTGCCTGACATTGCCAGGAAAATCAAACTGTGAAAGAGCGGCGATCGCTTGTTCTGAAAGACGTTTAGCTGGGACACCCAGACCACGCGCACTAATTGTCAGAAAGTGACGGGCAAGCTCGCCAATATCTTCACGTCTTTCTCTAAGTGGTGGAAGACGTAAGCGAATCACATTCAAGCGATGAAATAAGTCCTCACGGAATTTTCCTTCTTGAACACGCTCTTCAAGCGGCTGATGGGTTGCCGCGACAATGCGGACATCCACACGAACTGGTTGAGCGCCACCCACACGATAAAAGGTTCCGTCAGACAGGACACGCAACAGTCTGGTTTGTAATTCAAATGGCATATCGCCGATTTCGTCAAGAAAGAGTGTGCCACCACTGGCTTCTTCAAATCGACCCCGTCTCAAAGAGTTCGCACCCGTAAACGCTCCGCGTTCATGACCAAACAACTCTGCTTCGAGTAAGTCACGAGGAATCGCAGCCGTATTGAGAGCCACGAAGGGGCCCTTTGCACGAATACCATGACTATGGAGTGCGCGAGCAACCAACTCTTTACCTGTACCCGACTCACCTGTAATCAATACCGTTACATTGGACTGCGCCAGACGACCAATCGCGCGGAAAACTTCTTGCATTGCGACCGATGCAGATTGAGTCAGCATGCCTTTGTCTGTTGCATCTGAGGTCTTCTGTATTGTCTCCGCTACCTGCTCGTCTGAATCTGGTTCTTGAATGGCACGACTGATCAATGCAACTGCTTCGTTGACATCAAACGGTTTGGCAAGATAATCAAACGCACCGCCCTGAAAGGCAGAAACTGTACTATCCAGATCGCTAAACGCAGTCATGATAATGACCGGCAATGAGGGATACTTTTCTTTGACGTCTTTGAGTAAAACAAGCCCGTTGGTACCTGGCATTCTGATATCAGAAATTAAGGCACCTGGCATATCAGTTTTAAGTGCTTCAGAGACATCGACAGCTCCTGCAAAGCTGCGTGTGGGAATGCCGGCACGACTCAGTGCTTTTTCAAGTACCCAGCGAATGGCCTGATCATCATCTACGATCCATACGGGTTTCATAGCGGCTCCAATGGTAACAACAGACGAAACTCTGTGTGTCCAGGTTGTGAATCAAATTCGATAACACCACCGTGTTGCTGGATGAAGTCTTGTGCAAGGCTCAAACCTAGACCTGTGCCCCCTTCACGACCAGTCACGAGTGGATGGAAAATACGATCTTGCAGAGAAATCGGAACACCCGGTCCGTTATCAATCACCGTGACAACCACGGCCATGCGGTGCTGTTTATGTCTCAATAGGACTTGTCTGGCGACACGCGTTTTGATCGTGATATGGGGCGAGCGAGTCGGATCCGATCCCGTCATAATTTGCGCAGCATTGCGCACAATATTGAGTAATGCCTGCATCAAACGCGCAGGATCAGCGCGGAACTCAGGCATCGAAGCATCGTAATCTCTTAGGATTGCGACCTCTCGGAACTCAGCGCGTACCAAGGCACACACTCGCTCACACACTTCATGAATATTGACTGACTGCCACTGAACAGGCATGCGTTGCGGAGCAGCCAGACGATCAACCAGTGCTTGCAGACGATCTGCCTCGGAAATAATGACACGCGTGTATTCCTGCAAAGCAGGATCAGGGAGCTCTGATTCCAGTAACTGTGCAGCACCGCGTAAACCACCGAGTGGATTTTTGACTTCGTGCGCAAGATTGCGCAACAACTCGTGTTGGGTTTCAATTTCATCAACCATCCTGATGCTTCGGTCGACCAACACGCGCTGTTCAATATCTTTAATTTCAATTAAGGCGGACCAGGGCTGTTGCGTCAGCGAAATTGAAGTCACTGCAACCTCGACTGCCTCGGCACCCCGACGGGTCATCGCAAACTGACGACAATCGTCTACTTCGCCTGAGCAAGCTTGTCGGATCGATTGTTCGAGTGCTGTGTCTCGGTCAAATAAAAAAGCGGCCGGCTGACCAATCAAGTGTCGCCGGGACCGCCCAAACATCGCTTCTGCTGCTGCGTTGGCTTCGACGACTTCGCCGGACTGGTTCAGTAAAAGAACCGTTGTGGCGAGTAAGTCGAAGGATTCTACGCAGGTCATGGGAGTCGGGTCGGGTGGATCCGACCCCAGGTTATCAGCAGATTAGAGGCTGTAATACATGTCGAATTCGACGGGATGTGTCGTCATACGCAGGCGATTGACTTCCTGCATTTTCAGATCAACATATGCATCCAGCATTTCATTGCTGAATACGCCGCCACGTGTCAAGAATTCGCGATCCTTGTTCAACTCTTCGAGCGCTTGCTCGAGTGAGCTGCAAACGGTTGGGATCTTTGCGTCTTCTTCTGGTGGCAGGTCATACAGATTCTTGTCAGCTGGATCGCCAGGATGAATCTTGTTTTGCACACCGTCCAGACCCGCCATCATCAAGGCTGAGAAAGCCAGGTATGGGTTAGCCAGTGGATCTGGGAAACGTGTTTCGATACGGCGGCCTTTTGGATTGCCTACGTAAGGAATACGGATCGAAGCTGAGCGGTTACGCGCTGAGTAAGCGAGTTTGACAGGCGCTTCGTAGTGAGGAACCAAACGCTTGTAGGAGTTGGTACCTGGGTTGGTGATGGCATTCAAGGCACGGGCGTGCTTGATAATACCGCCGATGTAATACAAAGCGAATTCTGACAAACCAGCATACTGGTTACCAGCAAACAGGTTCTGACCGTCTTTCCAGATTGACTGGTGAACGTGCATACCTGAACCGTTGTCACCAACGATTGGCTTAGGCATGAATGTTGCAGTTTTGCCGTAAGCATGGGCAACGTTATGGATCGTGTATTTCAGGATCTGGTTCCAGTCAGCGCGCTGAACCAGTGTGCTGAATTTGGTGCCGATTTCGAGCTGACCAGCGCCAGCCACTTCGTGGTGGTGCACTTCAACTGGGATGCCTGCTTCTTCGAGCAAGATACACATTTCCGAACGCATGTCCTGCATGGAATCAACAGGAGGAACGGGGAAATAGCCACCTTTGACGCGTGGACGGTGAGCTAAATTACCGCCTTCCATTTCCATGCCGGTTGACCAGGAACCTTCTTCGGATTTGATTTTGACGTGGCAGCCGGACATATCATCGCCCCAGGTCACACCATCAAATACAAAGAACTCAGGCTCAGGACCAAAGTAAGCTGTATCGCCCAAACCGCTGGCTTTCAGATAAGCCTCAGCGCGTTTAGCCAGCGAACGTGGATCGCGGTCATAACCTTTCATGTCTGAAGGCTCAACCACATCGCATGTCAGGATCAGAGTCGACTCTTCACGGAATGGATCCATGTGTGCGGTGCTCATTTCAGGAATCAGAATCATGTCTGATGCCTCAATGCCTTTCCAGCCTGCGATCGACGAACCGTCGAATGCCTGGCCTTCTTTTAACTTGTCTTCGGTGATCTGGCTGACCGGCACGGAAACGTGCTGCTCTTTACCCATCGTGTCCGTAAAACGGAAGTCGACGAATTTGACTTCGTTCTCTGCAATCTTTTTCAGAACATCTTGAGGGGTGCTCATATTGACTCCGGTAATGTAAATGAGTGAATAATGGTTAAAAATTTATGTTGCAGACAGCTGCCATTAACTATGCAGACTATCAAGCAACATTCGTGCCAGACATTCCACCTAAGGAGAATGCCCATAAACGGGACTAAACATGCGCCAAAAACGCACCAAAATAATGCATTTTTACTATATTTTGCACCAAGTCAGTGATTTCAAAGGAAAATCGTTTGTAACTCATTGAGAAAACGCCATCCTTGCGCCGTAGCTTGAAACCTTAGAGGATCTGCGGTGAGCAGTCCTTTATGCGTTGCAATATCCAGTGCTTTTGAGATCGTGACGAGGGGTTGCCCGCTACGCTCAGTGTACAGCGTACTGGCAACTCCGTTTTTCAGCCTTAATGCATTGAGCATGAATTCAAAGGGCAAATCGTCTGCTGTCAGCCGCCTGTTTTCTGCAATATGAGAGCCGTCACGCTTCAGAGCCGCGGCCATCCACAAGTCTGGATTTTTGGTACGGGACTCTCTTTCGATGCGGTCATGATAGGAAATTTTCCCATGCGCACCAGGGCCGATACCAAGATAATCCCCGAACTCCCAGTAGTTTGTATTGTGACGCGACTGGGCTCCGGGCTTCGAAAAGGCGGAAACCTCATAACGCAAGAGCCCACTTTCACCGGCCAGAGTCTCAATCGTGTCTTCCATTTCCGCTGCTAGATCGTCTTCGGGTAAAGATGGCGGATATTTAGCAAAAACTGTATTGGGTTCTAACGTCAGGTGATACATCGATAGATGTTCAGTACCAAAGGACAGTGCGGTCCTGGTATCGTGAATAGATTGCTCAAGCGTTTGACCGGGCAAAGCAAACATCAGATCCAGATTGACACGACGCACAGCACGCTGCGCCATGTCTATCGCCGCCCTCGCCTGACCTGCATCGTGGATTCGACCTAAAGCAACTAAGGCCTGGTCATTAAAAGACTGCACACCGAGAGAGATACGATTAATCCCGCTCGCTGCATAAGCCATAAAGCGCGAAGCTTCTGCAGTACCAGGATTTGCTTCCAGGGTAATTTCTGCATCGGGCCAAAGCGAAAGATGGGACCTGAGCATCGCCAGCATCCGGTCAATGCCTCGGTCTGAAAGCAGGCTGGGGGTCCCGCCACCAATGAAAACGGTAAATACTTGCCGGCCCCATATACTCGGTAATGCTTGTTCAAGATCTGCCTGCAGCGCATCGAGATAAAGATCCTCTGGCAATACCGCGGGCGTCTGATGGGAGTTGAAGTCGCAATAGGGACATTTGCGCACACACCACGGAACGTGAATATATAAAGACAAGGGTGGCAGCGCACTCAGGTGTCCAGCGCTTGGATCCGTCTGTGCAGAAGTTCGGATAAGCGATGGCGAGTCTGACACGCTGGGTGTGCGTGCCGTCGGTTGAAATCCTTCAGAAATAATCGGGATGAATTTAGCCATTCCGATACGATCCAAAAGCTGAGCCAGAGATCAAACCGCGTGCATGCAACTGACGAATTAAGAACTGCATTGCCTGACCCCTATGGCTGATTTTATTTTTAATTTCAGGCGAGAGTTCGGCTGCGGTACAGCGCTGGTCTGGCAAATAAAAATAGGGGTCGTAACCGAAACCATGTTCACCTCGCGGCGCATCAACTATTTCTCCAGGCCATATACATTCAGCGATAACGGGCTGTGGATCATCGGGTCTGGTAACAAGCACTAACACAGCAACATACCAGGCTCTTCGATCCGCAACACCTTTTAAAACAGAGACAAGTTTTTTGTTGTTCGCCTCATCAGATCGCTTGCCATCAGGGTCCTGAGCGTAACGTGCGGAATGAATGCCCGGCTCACCATTGAGTGCAACAACGCAAATACCCGAATCATCCGCAACAGCGGGTAAACCTGAGAGTTGACTGGCATGGCGGGCTTTAGCCAGTGCGTTTTCAACAAAGGTGGGATGCGGTTCAGGGGCATCCGGAATGTTCAAGGAACCTTGAGAAATCAATTCAATATTTAATGGACCAAATAATGAATTGAACTCACGCAACTTACCCGCGTTGCCAGAAGCCAGTACAACTTTATTCAGTCGATGAGTAGAGTCTGCCGTCATTACATAAGCTCTGCATCAGCGATCAGCATATTCACCAACTCACGCGCAAATCCTGGTAACTGGTCAAGCTGGCGTACACAGATGTGTAGTTTTCTTTCAGCCCAGTCGTCAGAAAGCCGTACGAGCTTGATGTTTAGCCTCTGCGCATAACGTTGTGCCGCTCGCTCAGGGACTACGCCGATCCCCACATTGGCCTCAATCATTCTACAGACCGCTTCGAAGCTGCCGACTTCAACGCGAAATCTGAAAGGATGCCCGAGATTATCGGCGGCCTGGATTAAAAATGCATGAATTGCGCTCCACTCGGAAAGACCAACGTATTCATAACTAAGTGTATTGGCAAAGGCGACTTCTTTGAGGGAGGCTAACGCGTGTTCGTTAGGTGTGACAAGAACCAGACGGTCCTCACGGTAAGGTAAGTATTCGAGCTCCGACGCGGCAGGTCGTCCGGCAACAATTCCAATATCCGCAGATCCATCCGATACCGCTTTAATCACGAGATAGCTCAGGCGCTCTCGCAACTCTACGGTTACATCGGGATGCGAGGCAAGATAGCGACTCAGCACAGCAGGCATAAATTCAGTCATGGCCGTCGTGTTCGCGACCATCCGAACCTGTCCTTTTATGCCTCGGGCGTATTCATGAATATCACCACGCAAATGATCAATTTGCCTGAGTACGAGTCGAGCGTGTCTGAGAAATGCTTCGCCAGAGGGCGTCAGGGTCACTCCCTGACTATTGCGGTGAAATAGTCTGGTGCCGAAGTGATCTTCGAGATTTTTAACGCGGTTACTCGCAGCGGGAAGAGATAAATGCGATTTCTCTGCTCCACGCGTCAGGCTGCTGGCATCCCCGATATTGACGATGAGTTGTAAATCGGTCAGGTCGAAGTGATTTGCCATGGTGTGCAGATGATCTTAAGCATTAGAAAAGCCGGGGTTAATTAAACGTCAATAGGCATTTTAGATGCTCTGGGGCACATTAACGTCTGTTATTCACCCGCCATCATAAGACAACCATGAATTCCCATTCCGATCAGTATCAAGATATCCGCGACGCCATCCGTGACTTGTGCAAACAATTTCCCGATGAGTACTTCCGTAAAGTGGATGAGGTACGTGGTTACCCAGAAGATTTCGTCAACGCCCTGACACAGGCAGGCTGGATGGCCGCACTGATTCCGCAGGAGTATGGTGGCTCGGGTCTTGGTTTGACCGAAGCCTCCATCATTATGGAAGAAATCAATCGTTGTGGAGGCAACTCTGGTGCTTGCCATGGTCAGATGTACAACATGGGTACTTTGTTGCGTCATGGTTCTGAAGCACAGAAAAACCTCTATCTGCCCAAAATCGCTGCAGGAGAACTGCGCCTGCAGTCCATGGGCGTGACAGAGCCCACCACAGGTACTGACACAACAAAGATCAAGACAACGGCTGTCAAGAAAGGCGACAAATACGTCATTAATGGTCAAAAAGTCTGGATTTCTCGTATTCAGCACTCCGACCTGATGATTTTGCTGGCCCGCACCACCCCGCTGGATCAAGTCACCAAAAAATCAGAAGGAATGTCGATCTTCATCGTTGATCTGAAAGAAGCGATCGGCCACGGTATGACGGTGCGTCCGATCCTTAATATGGTCAATCATGAAACCAATGAACTGTTTTTTGATAATCTCGAAATCCCAGCGGAAAACCTGATCGGAGAAGAAGGAAAAGGCTTTAGATACATCCTTGACGGTCTGAATGCAGAGCGTGCACTGATTGCAGCGGAATGTATCGGCGATGGATACTGGTTTATCGACCGCGTCTCGGCCTATGTGAAAGATCGTATTGTTTTCGGTCGTCCGATTGGACAAAACCAGGGTGTGCAGTTTCCAATCGCGCGTGCCTATGTCAACGTCGAGGCAGCGAGCCTGATGCGCTATGAAGCTTGCCGTTTGTTTGATGCCAAACAGCCGTGCGGCACACAGGCCAATATGGCCAAATTACTCGCTGCCGATGCCTCGTGGGAAGCGGCCAATGCCTGTCTCCAATTCCACGGTGGCTTTGGTTTTGCTTGTGAATACGATGTCGAACGCAAATTCCGCGAAACGCGTCTCTATCAGGTTGCGCCGATCTCGACCAACCTTATTCTGTCTTATGTTGCCGAGCATGTACTTGGCCTGCCACGTTCTTTCTAAAGGAAATTGACATGACCGCCGTGCGTTCCACTATCGCTCCCACCGTTTTGCATCCAAGTGCTGACCTGGCAAAGTTTGCCTCAGAACTCAAATATTCTGATATCCCTGAATCCGTTCTGAGTCGTTGTGAAGACTTGTTGCTCGATACCATGGCGTCAATCCTGGCAGGCTCGACTGCGCGCGCGGTCAAGTCTGTCGCAAAATATGCTGAATTAATGGGACCTGCGACAGGTTCATCAGAAGACTATGTCAACCGTCGCCTGACTTCACCGCTGTTTGCAGCGATGGTCAATGCGGCCTCTGCTCACGTTGTTGAGCAAGATGACGTGCACAACGGCTCTGTATTTCACCCCGCGGCTGTCATCTTTCCCCCTGCCATTGCTGTCGCACAAGCCATTGGTGCTTCCGGTGAAGAGTTAATCACTGCCTCAGTCGCGGGCTACGAAGCGGGCATTCGGATTGGTGAATTTCTGGGCCGCTCACATTACAAAATTTTCCATACGACAGGTACCGCAGGTACGGTGGCTGCAGCGGTCGCCGTCGGTCGCCTGCTCAAACTCAATCCTGAGCAGATGCTCAACGCGATTGGTTCTGGCGGCACGCAGGCGGCTGGACTCTGGGAGTTTTTACGCGATGCGGCTGACTCGAAACAGCTCCATACCGCGCACGCGGCAGCCTCTGGACTCACTGCAGCTTATTTGGCGCAAGATGGCTTTACCGGTGCGCGTCGCATCCTTGAGGGACTGCAAGGCATGGCAGCTGGAATGTCGACCGACGCCGATCCAGCCAAACTGGTTGATCGCTTAGGATCGCGCTGGGCGCTGGCTGAAACCTCGTTCAAATACCATGCTTCATGCCGCCATACACATCCCGCTGCAGACGCTTTGCAGTATGTCATGCGTGAGCATGGCCTGAAAGCTTCAGACATTGCTTCTGTCGTCACACACGTACATCAGGGAGCGATCGATGTGCTGGGTCCCGTAGTGGATCCACAGACCGTACATCAGTCGAAATTTTCAATGGGGACTGTGTTAGCTCTGATCGCCCTTCGTAATTCTGCAGATTTGGCTGGCTTCGATGCGGCACTTAACAATGCAGAGGTTGCAATTTTCCGCGATCGCGTCACGATGGCGCTCGATGAAGAGGTCGACACCGCCTACCCTCAGCGATGGATCGGTAAGGTCACGGTCACGACGAACGACGGCAGAGTGTTATCAGGCCGCGTCGATGAACCTAAAGGCGATCCAGGTAATACGCTGTCACGCGCTGAAATAGAAGAAAAATCTCTTCGACTGGGGACCTATCTTGGTGCTGCAACACCAGCTCAGGTTCAAACTCTGATCAAAAATATCTGGAACATCAGAAAGCAAGCGAAAGTCGGTCAGCTTTTAGACGCGGCTTGATG
>CANCRX010000101.1 GCA_947380655.1 Alcaligenaceae bacterium
TCGCTCGATCGAGGTATTACTCACCACGATGGATCGTAGATTTACAGAGTTAGACCGCAAATTTATGTGGTGTGTGCGAACACAGTTTGCAGCCTTGATAGCGATTATTGGATTGTTAGCAAAACTGGCCAATCTCATTTAACTCATATTTTTTCAATCAGAGGGTAGGTACTGTCATTTTTAATCAATCACCAGATTCTCGTCATCCGCATAGGCCACAAAGCAACAATTGCAATGGTAATGCAATTGCATTACCATGTCGGTATTGGTGTTGTATTGAGGAATAATAATGACCATACCGCTTACGCTTGAAGTCGAATCAACCCTGACAGATCGCTATCAGACAACTGTTCCTGAAACAGTGCGCCAGGCTCTGCGACTTGGTAAACGTGACAAGATTCATTACACGATACGTCCCAATGGTGAGGTTGTTTTAAGCCGAGCGGATGACGCAGATGTTGCCGACCCTGTACTAGACCGTTTTCTTGGATTTTTAGCGCAAGACATAGCGAGTCACCCCGAAAAATTACAAGCGATTGACTCAAAATTAATCACACGTATTCATAACCTCGTTGGCAAGGTCGATATCGATATCAATGCCAAGTTATCCGCGGATGATGAATGAAGAAAATAAAGTCAGCTCCATTGGTTGTTAATGGCTGGAATATATTTGCACACCCGATATTTCTTGAGCAGGTTGAAACCCTCGTTAAAGAGGTGGAAACACTTAAAGCAAAGAATCCAACGGGTTACTTCAGAAAGAACGCAACAAAACGGTTAGCGGCTATTGCTAAGCTCGCCTTTGATGTCATTGCACAAGATCCCACAAGACAGGAGTACCGGCAAGGTAATACGCTCGGACATGAGCACAAGCATTGGTATCGTGCAAAGTTTTTCCAACAATACAGACTATTTTTTCGATTTCATGCGCCAAGCAAAGTGATCGTACTCGCCTGGGTTAATGACAACGATACTAAACGCGCTTACGAAAACAGCGATGATGCTTATCGTGTATTTCGCAAGATGCTAGACGGCGGCAGACCACCAGACAACTGGAATCAATTATTAGCAGAAGCCAACGCAACTACTTCGCGTCTTATTGGCTTGACAGAAAGACTCTGAGATTTTGAGGTCTGATGTTCCCCATCTTGCGGTGTTCAAGCATGCACAGGCGGCGCTGTCTCTACAAAAGAACCCTTCGCAGAAATCCCCTCAAACCAGGCATCTAACTTAGGATGCCCAGCACGCCATTCAAACTCAGGAATCAGATCCGCAAAGCCTAAGGTACAACCCATCACGATCTGAACCATATTCAGTGGGCCACGAAACACAGGATCCTCGATCCCGCGCTCCCACAGAGCCAACAACCTTTTCGCGCGATCGGTCTCATGCAGGACGATCTTTGGTGATTGCTCATTCACAGGACGCCATTTCTCACGTCCCAGGACAGCCATGCCATCGAGCATGCTTCGTACCAGCGCCTCAAGACGACGCGCCTCAAACCCCTGCGCACCCGCAGGCAAGGCAAACATAGGCTTGCCATCAAGGTTATCAAGGTAAGAGCAGATCAGCGCCGAGTCCTCGAGACCAAGCCCGTCATCACAGACCAGATAAGGCACCCGGCCCGAGGGATTGATGTTGTAGTAAGGACTATCCGTTGTACGGGTCTTTGCCGAGATAACCTCGACTCTGTCCGCCAGGCCTTTTTCCAATACGACAACACGCACGATCCGTGCGTAGGGTGAACCTTTGGTGATGAAGAGTTTCATGGCTTGTCTCGATGCGTTTATGAATATTTAACGCATACGATAAACCAAACTAGTTAAAAAGGTGAAATGCCAACGGCCCTTTTGAAATCACTCCTCCTCGCTAGAACCCAACCCCTTCAACTCACTAAACTTATCCTTCATCGTCTGATTACCCCGAGTGAGCTTTTTGATTGTCACGTCCTGCGCCTTATCATTCGCAAGCCGCAGATTTCGATCCGTCCCCAGTAACGCCTCTTTAGTTTTTTGCAGATGATCGATGGATTTATCGATCTCCTCGATCGCCGTATGAAAGCGTTTTGACGCGAGCTCAAAATTCCGCGCAAAGCCGTTTTTAAACGTCTCTAGTTCGTTTTCAAAATTCGTAATATCGACAGTCTGTGCTTTAACCAGTGCGAGCTCTTTTTTGTACTCGAGGGACTTCAGCGCAGCATTACGCAGCAGTGTGATGATGGTCAGGAAAAATTGCGGGCGCACGACATACATCTTTGGATAGCGATGAAACACGTCGACCACACCGGTGTTGTAGAGCTCACTCTCAGGTTCGAGCAATGAAACGAGCACTGCGTATTCGCATTTTTTCTCATTGCGATCCTTATCGAGTTCTTTCAGAAAGTCCTCGTTCTTGCTTTTCGTAGCGGTATGTTCGTTTTCGTTTTTCATTTCGAACATGATTGAGACAATCTCGGTACCCGACTCATCCAGATCCCGAAAAATGAAGTCGCCCTTGCTACCAGAGCGCGCATCATTGTCTTTCTCAAAATAAGCTCTGGGGAATGCCGCCGCACGAATACGGTTGAACTCCGTCTCGCAATGCTGCTCAAGCGTTTCGCCGACCATCTTGGTCGAGAGGCGCGCCTTCATATCCCTGAGACGTTCGATCGCGTCGTCGCGATCCTTTAGCTGCGTCTCGTACTTGTCTTTGAGCGTTTTTTCAGCGAGCTGCTTTTCGTACTCTGCGCGAACCAGATTGTTTTTGATCTCATCGCGCTCTTTCTCCACAACGCTGACCGCCTCATTGACTGCGAGGCGCTGAGAAACTTCCAGGCTATCGAGTTTGGCTTTCAGACCCTGAATCTCCGAGTCCTTAGCCGAGGCAGTTTTTTGCAACTCAGTCGCGAGCTTTGCTTCCGCAAGCGAGGAGGCGGATTCTTTTTCAAGCCGGGCTTGTTCAAGTCTGCTTGCCAGCTCGTCGCGCTCTCTTTCCACGGCATTGAGCGCCTCGGTTAACGCGAGTTTTTGTGCCGCCTCGGCAGCGTCTAGTTTGGCTTTCAGGTCCTGGATGACGGCGTCCTTAGTTGCCTGCGCTCTTTGCAGCTCGGAAGCCGCCTGGGATTTAGCGAGCTCAATCGCACTCTGCTTACCCTGCTCAGCTAGCTCGAGCCGCTCGTGCAACTGATGCTCAAAATCCTCATCGCGGACTTGTTTGAGAATGTCCGCGTAACCAGCCTCATCGATTTTGAAGGCTTTGGAGCAATGGGGGCATTTGATTTCATGCATAGCTGCTGAGCACCGTAAGGTAAAGAATGGATTGTCGCATCTCTCTCTAGTGGCGGGGGATATTCGCTACTTGAAATACCCAAGCAAAACGGACGAATACAGTCTAAGGAGCGAGTGGCTCAGGAGATGAGCCTCATGCGAGCAATAGATCTGACACCGTAACCGTAGTAATCTAAATGCTAGAGTCACTTTAGAGTTTTGCGTATGTACAAAAAATCAGAAACCCGCGAACTCGTCTACTCGCCAAGCGATTTAACGCTATTTATGCGCTCGACTTTTGCTTCTTGGATGGATAGGCTTGCGCTCCAGGACTCAAGTTTAAAAAAGAGCGAGGCTGACCCTATGATGGATCTGCTAGCGAAAAAAGGTACTACGCATGAAACGGATTTTCTGCAAAGTCTGATTGAACAATATGGCGAGCAAAACGTTGCCAGAATTTCAAGTAACAAAGACACCGCAGCACAAGCAACCATCGATGCGATGAGGGCCGGCTTTGACGTCATATTCCAAGCGTATCTTGAGAGAGACGCATTCAAAGGTTTTGCCGATTTTCTGATTAAACGTCCTGGTCAATCCGCTCTTGGCGATTTTTACTACGAGGTATGGGATACAAAGCTATCAAAATCGACTCGTCCGTACTTCATTATTCAGCTGTGTTGCTACAACTGGATGCTAGAACCACTGCAAGATTTTTTAGCTGACGATATCGTTGTTGTACTGGGTGATCGGAACGATGATGGCAGCCCGCGGTTGGACCGCATACGCGCTACTGCCCACTACAGCTACTTTAAAGCGTTAAAAGCGCAATTTCTTGAATTTCAAAACGACTTTACTGGCAACACCGATCAAAGGCCGGATCCCGCTTTCTGTAATGATTTCGGTAACTGGGGTGAAATTGCCGAGAGCATTTTGCAAACGTCCGACAGCCTCTCAATAGTCGCCAATATCAGAAAATCACAAATCAAGAAGCTTCATGCCGCGGGTATCAACACACTCGAGGCTTTAGTGAATACTGATGCACTCACGATAAAGGGGATGGATCTTAAGATATTTGAGCGACTCAAGGGACAGGCAAAAATCCAGCTTTCGTCGCGAGGCAAAGAGATACCTCTTTTCAAGATCTTAGAGAGCGAAGCAGGCAAAGGGCTCAAAGGCTTACCCGCGAAATCAGAGATGGATGTTTATTTTGATATCGAGGGGCACCCATTGTTTGATGGTGGTCTTGAGTATCTTTGGGGTGTGAGCTACGACTCACCGTCAACTGATCCTCTAGGCACCCTATATCCCTTTAAAGACTGGTGGGCGCATGACCGCGCACAAGAAAAGCTCGCCTTTGAAGGATTTATAGATTGGGTCTATGCGCGCTGGCAGCAAGAGCCGTCAATGCATGTCTATCACTATGCTTCCTACGAAATCACTGCAATCAATAAGCTGGCTAATCGTGAACAAACGCGTTTGGATGAAGTCGCAGAACTCCTAACAAATAATGTCTTTATTGATCTGTATCGACTTGTACAAACTGGACTGTTGATTGGCGAACCAAAATATTCGATTAAGAACGTTGAGCATCTTTATCGGGAACGTCGAAACACGACTGTCGCCAATGGCGGTGACTCAGTCGTTTTTTACGAAGGATGGCGAGCCGAGGGTGGGAGCGAGCAGTGGCTCGAGTCATCTAACGGCTATGCTGCGTGGTCTAAGGACCCCTCTAGTTTTGATTGGACGCTGTGGCCTAAGCTTGATTCCATTCGTACATACAACATTGACGATTGCGAATCGACACTTCAACTTGTGCATTGGTTGCGTCAGATTCAGCATGAAAATGGGATTCAATATGAAGCCAAAAGCGATGCGCTTCTGATTGAAAAAGCCAGAACCGATAAACAAAATCAAAACCAACTCGATAGACAAGCGCTCACAGCCAGACAACAAGCGTTAATTCAGCAGCAGCTCAATGATCCAGAACTCAAAATTGATGAACATGCCAGCCTGCTGGTTTCGTTACTGCAGTTTTACATCAGAGAGCGGAAACCCAGCTCGTTTGCCTATCTACAACGACAAGATAAGAGCGATGAAGACCTGCTCGAATACGATACAGTTATTTTCGACGTAAAAATAGAAACTACAGAACACAAGGGATCGAAGATCCATTGTTCAGCTACTTTCAGCATCGATCAGCCACTACGCACCGACAAAATAAAAGCCGCTACTATTAAAAATACTAATGTCAAAGTCACTCAGCTTACCTTTGAAGACAAAGACGCGTACCGCACGCTTGTAAGCTTTGAATTAGCTGCAGAATACAGCGAAGCACTTAAGCAACAGCCACTTGTATTGTTTGGCGATGAAGCTTACATCGACACGAGTGGTCTAGAGAAACGTTTATGCGAAATCACAGAGACGTATTTTAAAACTCGCCAACTATCTGGAGCCTTGCGCACACTATTAGGCAGAGAGATTCCGCGTATTGCTCAAACACCTCTACCGATTTCTCGTACCCTGATGCCCGAAGATGCTCCTTACATGCAGGCTATCATTCGAGCCGTTCAAGGTCTGGATGACACGGTACTCTGCATACAAGGCCCACCTGGTGCTGGTAAAACCTATACGGCTCAGCATGTAATCGAGGCGCTTATCCGAGCAGGTAAACGTGTGGGGGTGATGTCTAACAGTCATGCCGCGATCATGAATTTGCTTGAGCCGCTTGCCAAAGATCTGCCACACGCACTGATTGCAAAGGTAGGGGGCTATCCGACTCAAGCCGCCTTTACAGAAAAATTCCCCGCTGCTCAATACCCTGGCTTTAGATTTCGTGTATCAATGGATTTCACTAAAGCCGAACCCTACGAGAGTTTCGACGTTGTAGGCGCAACAGTCTATAACTTTGTAAAAAAGAACGCTTACGATGCGCCCCTCGATTACCTTTTTGTGGACGAAGCGAGTCAGGTCGCTCTGGCCAATCTGGTTGTTGCTTCAGGCGCCACACGCAATATCATCTTAATGGGCGATCAAATGCAGTTAGAGCAACCCATTCAAGGTGCTCATCCAGGCGATGCTGGACTCTCTGCTCTCAATTTCATGTTGGGCGATCATGCCGTCATCCCACAAGACCGCGGCATATTCCTGGAGCGAACTTATCGTATGCACCCAAAGGTGTGTGCGCCGCTCTCTGAAATCGTTTATGAGGGTAAATTGCAAGCCGATGCCCCAAACAAGAACCAAGCTATTTTGCTCGAACGGCCAAAACTCCTCACCAAAGAGTCGGGCATCCTGACGCTATGGCTTGACCATGACGGCAACACTCAGTCTAGCGAAGAAGAAGCCGCCGTGATCAACACCCTACTTGCAGAGTTAAAGACGGGGAGCTTTAGAAACAAAGACAATGAAATTGAAGCGATCTTGTTAGCGCGAGACGTTCTCGTTGTAGCGCCCTACAACATGCAAGTCAATCTTCTGAAAGAAAGACTACCCGCTGATATCAGGATAGGCACGATTGATAAATTCCAAGGCCAAGAGGCGCCGGTGGTTATTATTTCAATGGCAGTTAGCGATATTGAAGAGTCACCACGAGGGCTGGACTTTATCTTTGATATGAATCGACTCAACGTCGCGGTCTCAAGAGCCAAGGCACTTGCAATTATTGTGGCGAGCAAGAAGTTACGGCAAGTGACCGTGAGCAATATTCGGCAGATGGAGATGGCGGGGTTGTTTTTACGATTGACGGAACAGTAGCAATATTGACCAGCGCATCCAGAGAAAAGCGAGACACTCATCCACGCAATAAATCATTAATACATGGCTGAGTCACACCACATTGCTCAGCCGCCTCGAGCTTAAACAGTAACTCAGACCCTGCAGGGAGTGAGCTCTAAAACAAGCTATTCCGGTATTCATTGCGGTATTTCGCCAAGGAATCAGGGGCTATTTAGTCGATTAGAAGCCCAATTCTCCGTAGTTTTTAAAATCGTTGTGTTCTTGATTTTGTCCGAAATTTGTATATACTTATCGGACAAGGTGAGTTATGGACAAACAAACCCCAATCCTCAAGTCGCAAGTGACTAAACGAATTAGCGACGCTCCAGCCTCAAAGGTATGGACGCCGTCGGACTTCCTCGACCTAGGGCAACGCGATGCCGTGGACAAAACTCTTCAAAGAATGGTGAATTGCCACACACTTCGGCGGATTGATCGGGGTCTATACGATCAGCCAAGAACAAACCAGTTGACCGGGCGCACTGCAGTCGCCGACTACAGAAGTGTCATTGAGGCAGTAGGTCGACGTGACCAGGTAAGAATCTTGCCAGATGGGATGACGGCCGCAAATGATTTGGGGCTCACCAACGCGGTGCCGGGGCAAGTCATTATTCATACGGATGGACGATTACGCCCAATCGTTTTAGACAACTTAACAGTCCAATTTAAACTGACGGCACCAAGCAAACTCTTCTGGGCAGGAAGGCCTGCCATGCGCATTGTGCAATCTCTGTATTGGCTGAGGGATGAATTGAAATCAACTGACGCGGCGGATGCAAGCGTAATCAGTGCAAAGATAGGAAGAATGCTCGCAGACCCAAATGCCGCCTTGGTAAGGAACGATCTTGCTGCAGGTTTGTATACCTTACCGTCTTGGATGCAAAATTGGATTAGGGAGCTGCTTGTAAATGCTAAGCCATCTACTAAGGAAGTACTGCATTGAATACCGAGTTTTTAAGAATTATTACAGCGACAAATCAAGATCGGCGAGACCTATTTTTAGCAACGGCCAACAGAATTGGCACGCCAATATAGAATGTTGAAAAAGACTTCTGGGTTGTTTGGGTCTTAGACTTGTTATTCAACGGAAGAGCAAAAGATGAGCCGCGTTTGCTTTTTAAAGGCGGTACGTCTCTTTCAAAGGCGTATGGACTGATTGCAAGATTTTCCGAAGATATTGATATAACGGTCTTTCGCGAGGATTTAGGTCAACCTATTGAAGTCAACGATCTGGAGGCGCTTTCGGGTAAGAAGCAAAGAGCTCGCCTAGATGAAATCAAATCAGCGTGCCAATCTTATATTCAGGGTCCATTGCTTGTTAGACTAAATCAGCAAATGATGGAGATATTTAGTGCAACCGGTCAAGCGATCACGGAGGCACCAGTGATTGTTGATCCAGACGATCAGGATCAACAAACGTTGCTGGTTAGGTATCCTTCAGTGAATAACAATCCTAATGGTTATCTCAGGCCTTCGGTAAAAATTGAGGCAGGAGCCAAGTCAGCTTTAGACCCGAACAAAGAAGTATCCATCCGCCCCTATCTTTCGGAAGATTTTCAATTGCACCAACGGAGCAGATGGTTCTCGAACTGAATAGAGACTACGAAGCCATGAAGACAATGATTTTTGGAGAAATCCCCCCATTGCAAGAAGTACTCGAGTCTATTAGAAGATTAGAAAAAGAAATAAACGATATAAGTGGGGTGAATAAATAGCTTTGAAGTCCGCATTGGCTCGATAAGCTGCTTTGATTTCTTAATACGTCGCGTTTGCTGAAACTCCGAGTAGCCTATAAAAAGCATCACTCCCCCCAATCCCCCACAGCCGCCATCTCCACACGATCCTTCGGACAAATAGGTGGCCCGTAGTGAATAAACGCTTTCAACATCGGCACAGTAAACCCGCACACCCCACACTTCGCGCGGGGGCGGGGAGAGTAACTCACCACCCGACGCGGGACATTTAACCTCGCGTGCGGATAAGGCCCGAGCGATAACGCGAGCGCCTCGAGCTTAACCAGCAACTCAGGCCCTGCACCCGCACTTCGCATCGGCCCCTTGAGTCCGAGCGTTAACGCCATCTTTTTAAACTCAGGCCCGTGTTTGTTTTGACAGTCATCCACCGCATGGATGAGCTCATGCATCAGCGTATCCAGAACCAGGACCGCGTCACTCAAGCCCGGCGAGATAAAGATCTGGTTGACCTGATCCTCAGTTTGAATTTGCTATGTTCGCAAAGCTTCACCGTTACATGTTGAAACAGACATTCAGGCTCAAAACATTCAGAATTAAAAATCTATTCAGGAGAGCAAAATTTGTCATTTCACATACTTCGTACCCAAAAGCATTTCAGAACCAAGCCCTTGCGAAGGGGGCGAAAGGAATGACTCCCCTTTCAGGTCGAGTTCAGGAAATTCTGAGCAAGAGAGTGCTTGGTTACGTGAGCAATTATTAGCAGGCAAAAATTCTCCGCTTTGTGCACCAATTACTGCAACGCATTTCGATGAACTTCGGGCTCGCGTTAGACGAACATTTGCAAATAAAAATCCATGACAACACGCTGCCTCCCGGCAGAGAGCGGGCAGACAGCACTTCAACCAAGCTTGGTGCGCCATGACTGCCCAACTGCTTTTCACCGGGACTTTGCGAGTTTTAACTTCTGTGAATTATAAGTTACAATGGAGATAATGCCATGATTGAAGTGCGCCGATATCAGCGGCTTGATGGCGAAGTGCCGTTGTCAGATTGGCTTGTCAGAATGCGTGATGCGCGCGCCAGGGCCAAGCTGGAAATCCGTTTTCGACGAGTGTCTTTGGGCATCTTTGGTGACATCAAACCCGTCGGCGATGGTGTGCTGGAATTGCGCGAAGACATTGGTCCCGGCTATCGCGTATATCTCGGGCGGCACGGCGCGACGTTGGTCATCCTGCTCTGCGGCGGCGACAAACGCACGCAGGATAAGGACATCAAACGGGCCAAGGAATATTGGCTGGACTGGAAACGGAGAAACACATGAGCAAACTCAAACATGCCGCTTCGGTTCCCCATACCGACACGACCATTGCCGAGCTCCGGACTGATCCGGCCTTTGCAGTGGAGTACCTGAAATCGGCGATGGAAGAACTGGACCATCCCGAGCATCGAGCTGTCGGTCTGCTCGCGCTGCGCGATGTGGCCGAGGCCTACGGCGGGCTCGCGACAGTGGCGCAAGAAGCGGGAATCACGCGCGAAGCACTTTATCGAGCACTATCACCGAGTGGCAACCCGACACTCAAGACGCTGTTGGCCGTGCTGCATGTCGTTGGCATGCGCCTGTCCGTTGCTCCAGCCGGACCTATTCCAGCTCATAGGTAAATTCGCCTACAACTTACTTATATGGTGATGTAAGTATCACTCCCCCCAATCCCCCAAAGCAGCCATCTCAACCCGATCCTTCGGACAAATAGGTGGCCCATAGTGAATAAACGCTTTGAGCATCGGCACAGTAAACCCGCACACCCCACACTTCGCGCGAGGGCGGGGAGAATAACTCATCACCCGACGCGGGACATTTAACCTCGCGTGCGGATAAGGCCCGAGCGATAACGCGAGCGCCTCGAGCTTAACCAGCAACTCAGGCCCTGCACCTGCACTTCGCATCGGCCCCTTGAGTCCGAGCGTTAACGCCATCTTTTTAAACACAGGCCCGTGTTTGTTTTGACAGTCATCCACCGCATGGATGAGCTCATGCATCAGCGTATCCAGAACCAGGACCGCGTCACTCAAAGCCGGCGAGATAAAGATCTGGTTGACCTGATC
>CANCRX010000102.1 GCA_947380655.1 Alcaligenaceae bacterium
AAAACGGTGCTGACGATTGAGTACTACGATCGGCTGGGAGTGCCCCGTCTCTCATAACCTCAACCTCTCGAACCGCCCGGTGCGGACCCGCATGCCGGGTGGTGTGGCAGGGGCGCAATCAATTATGATTGCCCCCTATGCCGATTAAAGCGGATCAAAGCCGTATAGCTGTTCAGGGTTGCTTACCAGGATCTTTTGTATGATCGAAGCGTCAGTCGTCCAGCGGCCAAGCAAATCCAATAGCTCGGCATCATCGGGTTTGTCTTGCTCGGTCGGGTGAGGCCAGTCGCTGCCCCAAACCATCCTATCCTCGTTTGCCTGAATCCAGCTTTGGGCGACTGCGTCGATATCTTTATACGCTCCAGCCCGACCTTGTTGGGTGTCAAGGTAAGGGCCAGAGAGTTTGACCCATGTTTTACCTTTGTCCAGCAGACGTTTAATGATCGCATGTCCAGGATGATTGATGCCGACAGGCTGCGGCAAGCGTCCCATATGATCGAAGACGATAGTTGATTCAATCCTGTTGAGCATCTCTGCATGCGCTGCGATTTGATCAGCCGTCCAGTGCAACTGGACGTGCCAGCCCATATCTTTGATTCTTGCCGCGAGCGGCTCCACCATTTCAAAAGTCGCAGCTGCATTGGCAGGTGTGTATAGAGAAAAACGAATGCCACGCACACCACCCGCGTGCAGTTCACGCAAAGTTGTATCACTGACATCATCTCGCAAAACTGCGACCCCACGCGTCTGAGAGGCACCGAGTCGCTGAATCGCATCCAGTGTCACGCGATTGTCTGTGTAGTAATTTCTGGGCGTTACGACAACAGTTCGTGTGGTGCCCAGTCTTTTCTGAATCAGCCGGTATTCATCCACTGAGGCACCAGCTTGGAGAGCTGCTGCATCGGCAGCCTGTGGGAACTTTGAATCATAAATATGCATGTGTGAATCACAGGCATTTGCAGGAACGGATAATTTAGGTGCGGCGACACCTGAAGTATTTGGGATGCTCATCATTTGTTTTCTTTTGCCTGAATGCGATCGACTTCTTGTTCAATGATTGTATTGTGTTGCCCGAGGGTTGGTGCGGTGAACGGTTCTGGTCCAGGCGTGCGGTCAAACTTAATCGTACGCTTGAGTCCCCGATATTTGCCAACAACAGGATGCTCGAACTCTGTAATCATGTCCTGGGCCAGTACCTGCGGATGATCAAACATATCCTCTATTGTCCTGGCGGCGGAGCAGGGTACTTCTTCACCAAAATGACTCTCCCATTCTAGAGCCGTGCGAGTGGAGAGTGCGAGGTGCAGTTTGGGAATAATTTCACTCTGATGTTGAGCGCGTTTGCGCACGCTGTCGTACCGCTCGTAATCCACCCATTCATTGAGTCCAACCTTCTGGCATAAAGCTTTCCAGAAATGCGCGGTATTGGCCGATATATACAGGTGACCATGTTTGGTTGGATGCAAACCGGTGATGCCTCCTGAGCGCATATCGCGTCCAACGTCGCGTCCTTCGTTCTCAGCCCAGATGAGCCTTGCAGATTGCAAAGTCAATGCTGCTGTGAGCAGTGAAATCCCAACGAACTGGCCTTCGCCACTGCGTGATCGTTCAAATAGTGCCGAGGCAACGCCAGCAGCAACCAAGGCGCTTGCGTAGTAATCGACGATCGAGCCATACAGAATTTCAGGTGGACCTTCTTTTTTGCCTTGAAGCGCGCACATCCCCGTCATGGTTTGCAGCACTTGGTCGTAACCTGCTTTTTCTTTGAGGGGACCTGTTTCGCCATAACCGCTTACCGCACAATAAATCAATCGAGGATTGATTGTTTTCAATTGCTCATGACTGATGCCAAGACGTGGCGCGACACTGGGCCTGAAATTGTGGACCAGCACGTCCGCAGTACTGATCAGACTCATCAGTTTTGCATGATCCTGAGGAGATTTCAGATCAAGCATCACACCTAATTTGCTGCGATTGACACCGAGAAACGCGCGACTTTCAGTTTCGAGCGTGCTTGGATATTTACGCAAATTGTCGCCGGCTGGCGGTTCAATTTTAATGACCTCTGCACCCTGGTCAGCCAGGAGTGAGCAGCCATAGGGTCCTGCAATATAAGCCGACAAGTCCAGTACGCGAATACCTGACAATGGTCCCTTGGCACCCGCTCTGGGTGGCAGGCGCGACTCGGTGCTTGTATGCACTGGGTTGTCGAGATGTTGGGTGTATGTCATGGATTTAATCTGCCTGGATGTTGGCTTTCTGTGCAACGTGCTTCCATCGTTTTATTTCTTCTTGAATGTGTGTCTTGAATAAAGCGGTAGAAGAGGGCGCCGCTTTGGCACCTTCTTTCAGAAAAAATTCCTGCATCGCTTGTGATGCGATAACCTGGTTAATTGTAAGGTTCAGTTTTTGAGTGATTTCCGGGGGTATCCCTGCGGGGGCGATGACACCCCACCAAAGATCGACGGCACTTTGTGGGTAACCAAGTTCAGTAGCAGAGGGGAGCTGGGGAATGATTTCGGATCTGCTTTCTGTCGTGACTGACAGCGCTCTGATCTTTTGACTGTTGACCTGGCCAAGCAGGGAAGGCGCGCTTGCGATCAACAGATCAATTTGTCCGCCAATTAAATCCGTCATTGCGGGATTCATGCCTTTATAAGGAACATGAGTCAGTTTGATTTGCGCAGCGTCGGCGAAGAGTTCCGTTGCAAATTGATTAATACTGCCTACACCCGAGGTGCCGTAGTTTAATTTCCCAGGGTGCTTGCGTGCATAGCTGACGAGTTCATCGATATGCATAAAAGGTGTGTGTGGGCTTACCGTGATAAGTAAGGGGCCTTTTGCAAGCATTGCGACAGGGGTAAAACTTTTTATCGCATCGTAGGGGAGGTTATCCCTGATCGCTGCGCCGGTGGTGAAGGTCGAGGATACGACTGCGATGGTGTAGCCATCAGGTGCAGACTTAGCCAGAATATTGTTGGCAAGGATTCCGCCTGCAGCGGGTTTGTTTTCAACGATAAAAGATTGTCCGAGCAACTCTTGCAGCGGTTTTGAAATTGCGCGTGCAAAGGTATCGTTTGAGCCGCCCGCAGCACTTCCAACCAATATCGTGACGGGCTTGGAGGGATAGAGGGTGGATGGCTGCGCCTGTGCATAGGCAACGGTCAGTATGCTCAATAACAGGGCGAGCGCAGTCGCACCATGAACGATGCCGTGTTGTAGTCCTGTCGAGAGCGTTAATTTGGAAATTAAAGTTAAGCGTTTATTCAAGGAATCAATCCCAGACGACGTGCAGTGGTGACCAGGGCTTGGGCGCTTTTGAAAAAGGGCGGATCAATCATTTTCCCATCTACGACATAGGCACCTATGCCTTTTGCGTCGGCCTCCTGTGCGGCCGCGACAACTCTTAAGGCATGCGCGATGGCTGCATCACTCGGTCTGAAGGCTTCGTTGGTTAGGGCAACTTGACTGGGATGGATGCAGCTTTTTCCCGCAAAACCGATACTCGCAGCGAATTGTGCCTCTGCGACAAAGCCTTCCGTATTCTTAATGTCAGCGAAGGCGCCGTCGAAGGCATCAATCCCTGCCTCAGCGGCTGCTAATTTGACTTGCATCATGGCATAGCGGATTGCGAAGAGCTCTTTGCGTGAAATGCCGATGGGTTCAAATAAGTCCGCAAGCCCGAGTTGTAATCCCATCACGCGTGGATGAGCACTGGCTAATTCAAACGCGGTGCGCAAGGCTGAAGGGGTCTCGATGTTGAGAAGGAGTCTGACAGGATTGTCCCCGGTCAGATTGACCCCGTTGTTACGTTCTGCCTGCTCGATGGCATTGACTGCGTCCAGTACGGCGGCGACGTTTGCGGGTTTTGGCAGATTAATGATGTTCAAGCCAGGCTGTACGACAGAGGCAATATCCTCTGCAAAATAACAGGTGTCCATCGCGTTGACACGCACGATGATTGTTTTTTTACTTGATACGACTGACGGCATTTGCATCCACTGCTGAAGTGTATTGCGCGCGTCGGCTTTTTTTGCTTCGGCAACAGCATCCTCCAGATCAAAGGAAAGCCCGTCTGCCTCACTTGCGAGCGCTTTATCAAAGAGTTCGGGTCTTGAACCCGGTACGAATAGTTTGCTGCGCATCTTTAGCCTCGCTTTACAAGCAGACCGCCATCAACCGGGAGCAGTACACCAGTGATGTATTTTGATTCGTCTGACGCAAGAAACACTGCTGCATTAGCAATATCCCACGCTGAACCCATGTAGCCCATCGGTACCAGCTTGTCGCGTTGTGCACGAATCTCTTCGCGGGGCACACCGGTTTCACGCGCACGTCGCTCGATTGCCATAGGCGTGTCGATCAGACCTGGCAAAATTGCATTGGCACGTACGCCTGCTGCGGCATTTTCCATCGCAATGTGTTGCGTCATGGTGTTGATCGCGCCCTTACTCGTTTTATAAGTTAGGGTGGGGCGAGCAGCGAGCGATGATGTTGAGGAAATGTTAATGATGCTGCCAGATTTTTGATTGATCATGATGGGTAAAACATGTTTGCAGGTCATAAACATACCGCGCAAATTCAAGCCCATGATTGCGTCCCAGGCCGAGACGTCCAGATCAACTGTTTTACGGTCTCCTTCTGAGCGACCGACGTTATTGTGCAAGATATCAATTCTGCCGTAGCGCTCGACACAGATCGTTGCGATTTTTTTGCAGTCCTCTTCGTTTGTAATGTCTGCAATCAACACCGACGCGATGCTTTGATAGGGAGCGATAGCAGCCATTGTGGCGGCGGCATGCTCAGGATTGATATCCACTAACAGCAAAGTCGCGCCTTCTTCGGCGAATCTTTGCGCGACGGCGCGACCATTCCCTACGGTCTCGCCAGGCTCTTGACCGGCACCAACGATAATGGCGACTTTTCCTGCTAAACGTTGTGTCTGATTCATCTTAGTCTGCCTTTACGTGTGCGTCTTGAACGACTTGTTTCCATTTTGCGACTTCGCTTTTCATGAACGTGCCAAATGTCTGAGGATCATCGCCCACAGCATCGAGTCCCATTTCAGAAAATTTCTTTTTTAATTCATTGCTATTCAAAGCGTTTTTGATCGCGGTATTCATGAATGCAATGCGGTCAGCAGGAGTACCTTTGGGTGCAACCAGACCATACCAGGGATTGACTTCATAGCCTTTGATCCCTGCCTCGTCGAGAGTGGGGACGTCAGGCAGGATCGCAATGCGTTTTGCGCTGGTCACGCCTAAAGGAACCACTAATCCAGACTGTATCCGTGGCAAGGTTGCCGCCGCACCATCGATCATAACGGCGACGCGTCCAGGAATCAGGTCGTTATAAGCAGGTGCAGTACCTTTGTAAGGAACATGCGTCATGGTGATCCCGTATTGATAATTCATGACTTCTGTTGCCAGATGCGCGGAGCTTCCTGCACCGGCCGAGGCATACGAAACCTTGCCAGGGTTATCGTGAATGTAGGCCTTTAACTGAGCCAATGTTTTGACGGGTAGCACTGCGCTGGCGATCAAAATATGCGGGGCGTCTGCAACGTGAGAAACAGGAGCAAAATCTTTTAGCGGGTCGTAAGGAAGATTCGGATGAAGACTAGGATTGACAGCGAGTACGCTGAACGGAGCCATCATGAAGGTATAGCCGTCAGGATCAGCTTTGGCAGTCGCTTCGGCTCCGATGATGCCGCTTGCCCCCGCTTTGTTTTCAATAATGACGGGTTGCTTGATTTCTAAAGACAGCGCCTGCCCGACTGCGCGCGTCATTAAGTCAAGTGTCGCACCTGCTGCGAAAGGAACGATGATTCGTACCGCATGATCAGGGTATGACTGAGTTTGGGTGTGGGCGGCTCCTGGTGTTACTGTCGCGCAGAGCGCAAGGGTGCATTGCAGTGCGGCGAGTACTCGGCCTGTAAGTGAAATAGTCATATTGCCCCCATTATTTTTGTGTGGAGGGTTTGAGTAATTTCCCCCACTTTTTGATTTCATCTTTTAAAAACAGATCAAACTCTTTTGACGATGATAATCTGACTTCACCATCGATCACGGCTAGTCGTTTTGCAACATCCGGGTGGGAAAGACTTTTGGCTAAGGCTTGATTGAGCTTCTGAATAATCACCTCTGGCGTTCCGGCTGGCGCGAGGATCCCCCACCAGACTACCGCCTCAAACAGAGGTACGCCTTGCTCCGCGATGGTTGGAACATCCGGGGCAGATTTAAGCCGGTTTTGTCCCGAGGTTGCCAGTAATTTGATACGCCCACTGTCCAGATGTGGCTTGAGTTGAGACATCCCTGTAAACAACAGATCAACATGACCACTTGCTACATCCAACACTCCTTGACCTGCACCTTTATAGGGCACGACTAAGATGTCTGCACCGGTTGCTGCTTTGAATAATTCGGCTGCCATGTCTGTTGCCGACCCCTCACCAGAGGTCGCCATTGCAAGCTTTCCAGGGTTCTGTCGTGCAATGCTCAGCATTTCTTCAAGCGTATTGGCCTCGAGCGTTGAACGAGCGCCAAGTCCCATCGCGTAGGTGATGACGGAGCCAACAGGGGTGAAGTCCTCTGGCGTTTTATAGGGCAGGTTAGGGAGCAGTGTTGGATTGGTCGCGATGCTGGGACTGACAAGCAGCAGGGTGTAACCGTCCGGTGCCGCTTTGGCGACGATATCGGTGCCTACGACAGTATTGCCACCCCCGCGATTATCGATAATAACGGGCTGTTTAAGCGTCTCAGAAAGCTTGTCTGCCCAAGCTCTCGCGATAAAGTCTCCGCCTCCGCCCGCCACGAAAGGCACAACGATACGGATTGCCTTTTCAGGGTACGCCTCTGCTTGAGCCGCTACCTGAGCGCCTGCAAGGCTTGAGAGTAGGGCTAAGACTGTGAGAATCAGGCCTTGGGATGCGCAAGCTTTCATCTTGTCTATCTTCGCTAAATGTCTATGCATGAGAGGGTTTATAGAATAGATTTGAGGTGTTCACCACAGATTTAGTGATCGATGAAATCCTCGCCTGAAGTTCTGCCGTGTTGAGGTTTGTTCGATGATGCAGATAGGGCGAATGTTGCGCCGCACAATGCATTGCAGTTTTCTTGCGTCAAGTCAAGAACTGGAGTGTGAGCCGTGCGACGATTATAAAAATCAGACAAAAGGGTTTGTGATGTCAAAATCATTCATCAAGTATTCAAGTTTATTTGCCTCTGTGTTGCTAGGTCTGGGCATGGCCAGTGCACAGGCACAGTCCGACGCCAGCAAATTTCCTACTAAACCTATTAAGTTAGTCGTTGGCTTTGCACCCGGTGGTGGAACGGATTCAGCTGCGCGCACGATTGCGATTAAGGTTTCAGAATTGCTTGGACAGACCGTGGTTGTAGAAAACCGTGCCGGAGCAGGTGGCAATATTGCTTGCGAAACAGTCGCGCGTGCTGCTCCGGATGGTTATACGATTGGTCTGGCTAACGTAGGTTCACTGACCGTCAATCCCCACATGCCTGGTGGGACGACCTACGACCCACTGAAAGATTTTGAAATGATTTCGGGTGGTGTGGCATTTAGCAATGTTTTGGTTGTTCGATCTGATTCAGCAATCAAAACCTTGGCTGAGTATGTCAAAGCGGGTCAGGACAAAGATAAACCTATGTTTTATGGTTCAGCCGGAATCGGTAGTGCAGGTCATTTGTCAGGTGAGCTGCTCAAGAATAGTGCAGGTATGACAACCGAACACATTAATTACAAAGGTGGCGGTCCAGTGATGACTGATTTGCTGGGAGGCAATATCACTGCGGTCTTTGCCAGCGCGCCGACGGCTGTTCCCTTGGTCAACTCTGGGAAATTGCGTGCACTGGCCGTTACAGGCGCGCAGCGTGCGAAGGCGCTGCCAGATGTGCCAACAGTCGCTGAGCAAGGTTACCCGGGCTATCGTGCGACAAACTGGTACGGCTTTATTGCACCCGCCAAAACGCCAAGTGCAATAGTAGAGAAGCTCAATCAGGCTATTGTGACAGCACTGAAAGATCCGCAGACCATTGAACGTTTACTCAATGCAGGGATGGAGCCTGACCCGTCTTCGCCAAAAGAAATGCGAGAGTTTGTCGCGCAAGAGTATGAGACGTGGGGTAAGGTTGTTAAAGGTATCAAGCTTTAAACGCAATGACTTTCACTTTCAAAGTCTAAATCGCCAAATGAATAAATTGATTACTGCTAAGGTTAAATGATGGGCGCAACAATTTCTGAAAAAATACTGGCGCGTCATGCCGGCAAGACTTCTGTTAAGGCGGGGGAAGTTGTCGTAGCCGATATTGATTTCGCGATGGTCACTGACACGCGAGCAGCCAATACGATCAAAATGATTGGCAAACTTGGCGACAAGATGCTGCCCTTTGCGAAAAATACTGCGCTGGTACTTGATCATTACTCGCCACCGCCTAACCTCGAGGCCGCTGAGATACACAGTTCAATGCGGTCTTTTTCAAAAGAGCGTGGAACCAAGCTCTATGACATCGGTGATGGTATTTGCCATCAGGTTCTGCCCGAGGGTGGGCATTTGACTTGCGGCGATCTGGTGGTGGGAACCGATACGCATTCGGTCACCTACGGTGCCTTCAATGCGCTAGGGACAGGCATTGAGGGTACGGATGTGTCGGCGGTGATGATGAGCAGCAAACTCTGGTTCCGCGTCCCAGAAACGGTTCGTATCGAATTAACCGGCGAGCTGCAACCTGGCGTTTGGGCCAAGGACATCACCTTGTCGATGCTGGGCAGGTTTGGTGCGGAGGGCTTGAATTATCATGCGATTGAGTATGTCGGTCGTGCAGTCGCAGCAATGGACATAGACGATCGCATGACGCTTTGTAATCATGCTGCCGAGCTGGGGGCTAAAGCCGCTATCCTTGAGCCAGATGAAAAAACATTTGCCTGGTTGCGCGCACACGGCGCCAAAGCGCCATTGCCAACCTTCGCGGATGCAGATGCCCATTACGCACAGCGTTTGGTCATTGATGCCTCAAGCCTTGCCCCGCAGGTCGCTCGCAAACACGAGATTGACGACATCGTTTCAGTCACGGATATCGATCGTCAACGCGTTCAGTTTGCGTTAATTGGAACCTGCACCAACGGGCGGCTTGATGATATCCGTCAGGCTGCAGAAGTTTTAAAAGGTCGTAAGCTCGCAGCAGGTGTGCGTATGATTGTGACGCCAGCCTCCCGCCAGATCTATCTTGCCGCATTACGCGAAGGCTTGATTGAGATTCTCACCGAGGCGGGCGCCTCGTTTGAATCGGCAGGGTGTGGAACCTGCGTGGGGATTACCAATCATCTGGTCCCAGGCGATGGAGATACCGTAATATCGACGGCCAATCGTAATTTCAAGGGACGGTTGAGTAATAAAAATGCCGATATATGGCTTGGCTCGGCGGCGACCGTGGCGGCCTCAGCATTGACTGGATTTATTACCGATCCAAGGACGGTGGTGGGTGGTACATGGAGGTCCGCAGCATGAGCGCAGCAAGCACACTGATGACACGAGGCACCGCCTTTATCTTGGGCGATGATGTCAATACTGACATTAACTGTTCAAACAAGTATCTGCCAGGAAAGGATATCGCGTATGTTGCCGCACACGCTTTCGATGCGCTGGCACCGACGATTGCCTCAGATATTGCCGCGGCAGGTGGGGGCATACTCGTCGCAGGTGATCATTTTGGAATTAACTCCTCACGCGAACAAGCTGTCCATGTGATGCGCGCAATGAACGTACGCGCAATTGTGGCCCGCTCTTTTGGGCGCCAGTTTTTCCGCAATGCGATCAATAACGGCATGCCCTTATTTGAATGCGACACTTCGCAAATCGAGTCAGGTCAATTACTTGAAGTTGATTTTTCTTTGGGCGTATTGAAAGTTAATGGGCTGGCCGCACAACGTTCTGTGCCGCTACCCAATGAAATCCTGGCGATACTTTCGATGGGCGGCTTGATCCCCTTTTTACAAAAATATCCAGACTGGAATTTCGCATGACAGCATTCACCGCAAAACAAAAACGTCAGCAACTCAGACATTTGCTGAATCAGTCTCAAGCCGTATCTGCGCCAGGTATTTACGATGGCTATGGTGCGCGACTGGTTGAAAACGCAGGGTTTCCCGCTTGTTATATGACGGGCAATGGAGTCTCTGCCTCATTGCTAGGTTTGCCAGATGTTGGTCTGGTTGATCTGACCATGATTGCGGATCACGCGCGCCGCGTTGCCTCATGCATCAATATTCCTTTGATCTGCGATGCGGATACCGGCTATGGCAACGTTGTGAACGTACGACGTACGATTGCAGAGTTTGAAGCGGCCGGTGTCGCAGCCATCCATATTGAGGATCAGATTTCTCCTAAGCGTTGCGCTCAAATGCCGGGGGATCGTACAGTGCTTGAATTTAATCAGGCGGTGGCGAAGATCTCCGCCGCCTCCGCGGCCAGAAGTGATTCTGATTTTGTCTTGATCGCAAGAACCGATTGCGTCGGTGCTTTCGGTCTGGACGAAGCCGTCAGGCGAACGAAAGCGTTTGCTGCCGAAGGGGCTGACGT
>CANCRX010000103.1 GCA_947380655.1 Alcaligenaceae bacterium
CGTTTTGAATCGCGCCCCGCTCGCACGGGGCAGTGGGAATATTATTTCTACGTGGATATTGAGGGTCATCGCCAGGATGCCGCTGTCAAAAAGGCTTTGGATACACTTGAACAGCAATGTGCTTTTTTCAAAGTGCTTGGCTCCTATCCTGCTCAATAAAATTCCCGCGCGCGCGTAGTCAGCGCGTGTAATCCGCAGGTCAAATTAGTCGCTGGCTCAGGTCAGCTTATCGTCGGTACTTCGAACATGACATCTAAACATATTCATACTGAGCACTGTCCACCCTCGCACATTGCTGCGATTGCACCCTATCAGGCAGGCAAGCCGATCGAAGAACTCGCGCGTGAGTTTTCGCTTGATCCTTCCACCATCGTCAAGCTTGCTTCGAATGAAAATCCACTGGGTATGCCTGAGTCGGCTAAACAGGCGATTATTGATGCGATCGGTGGGTTGGGACGCTATCCAGATCCTGCTGGTTTTGATTTAAAGCAGGCTTTGTCCGCGCGCTATGACGTGCCTCAGAACTGGTTGACGCTGGGTAATGGCTCGAACGATATTCTGGAGCTTGTGGCGATGGCGGTGCTTGAACCAACAAGCGCTGTGGTCTACGCCCAGCATGCGTTTGTGGTGTATCGCCTGGCAACCCAGGCGCGTGGTGCCCGCCATATTATGGTTCCTGCGCGCGACTACGGTCATGATCTGCCCGCTATGCTTGAGGCGATCGATGACACGACTAGTCTGGTCTATATCGCCAATCCTAATAATCCCACTGGCACGTATCTTGCCAATGCAGATATTGAATCGTTTTTAACCCAAGTCCAGGCCCGCCATGGCTCGCGTGTGACGGTCGTACTCGATGAAGCCTATAACGAATTCCTCGAGCCAGAACTGCGCGTCGACAGTATTGGTTTGGTTAAACGTTTTCCGAATCTGATTGTGTCACGTAGTTTTTCCAAGGCCTACGGACTGGCTGGTTTGCGTGTCGGGTTCGCTGTCGCGCAGCCTGGCTTGACTGATTTACTCAATCGCGTGCGCCAGCCTTTCAATGTGAATTCACTTGCACAGGCGGCCGCGATTGCCGCATTGAGCGATCAGGAATTTCAGATTAAAAGTTTTGCAGTCAATCGCGATGGTAAGGCTCAATTGCAGCAGGCCTTTGAAAAGCTGGGTCTGAAATACGTGCCAAGCTATGCCAATTTTGTTTTGGTGCGTGTCGGTGATGCTGCGCGTATTAATCTTGAGTTACTCAAGCGGGGCGTGATTGTTCGTCCTGTCGCAGGCGATGGCTTACCTGAATGGCTGCGTGTCTCGGTTGGTCTGCCTGAGGAAAATCAGAAATTTATTGAGGCGCTGGCAGATATATTGGCGACTTCGGACGCATGAGTGTGAAGGATCTCCACGCACAAACAGATCCATCTACAGTGAGAATCAATACTCTCGCGGTGATCGGTGTAGGCTTGATTGGCGGCTCTTTTGCTGCAGCCTGTCGCAAGGCTGGCATTGTTTCACGGGTAATTGGGGCAGGGCGCAGGCCTGAGACGCTGGCACAGGCGGTTGCCTTGGGCTTGATTGATGAGGCGGTTACATTGGAAGAGGCCGCTGAGCTTGCAGATCTGATTTTCATTGCAGCACCTGTAGGTGCCTTTGAATTAATTTTCAAGACGCTTTCTCCCAGACTGAATTCGACTGCGCTGATTACCGATGGTGGGAGCACCAAACAAAATGTGGTGGCCGCAGCGCGTTTGGGTTTACAACAACATATCGGGCAGTTTGTGCCCGCCCATCCTATGGCGGGGTCGCACGAAAAAGGTCCCGAGGCTGCTGATGCGTCGCTCTATGTTGGTAAGCGTGTGATTCTGACCCCTTTGCCTGAAAATAGGGCACAAGACGTGGCGCGCATCCAAGCCATATGGCAGGCTTGTGGCGCCCACATCACCACAACCAGTCCTGCACAACATGACGGGATGGTCGCCGCGGTCAGTCATTTGCCGCACTGGATCGCGGCTTTATTCATGCAGCATATTATTTCCAGTCAGGACTCGGCACTCAAGTTGCAAACAGCCGGTTCGGGTTTTAGGGATTTCACCAGAGTGGCGCAAGGTTCTGCCGAGATGTGGTCCGACATCTTTATGGCGAACCGTGAAGCGATGCTCCAGGAACTCAAAGATCTTCGGTCTGTGATGGATCGTGCTGAGCAGGCGCTTGAGACGTCAGATGAAGCTTGGCTGCGGGATATGCTCGAGTCCGCTGCAAAATCTCGTGCCAATTGGCCAGGAAGTCATTGATGACACACACCGATTACCTTGATCTGCCGGCGGCATACCATGCGCAAGGCACGGTAAACCTGCCTGGATCAAAAAGTATTTCTAATCGGGTCTTGTTGCTGTCTGCGTTATCGCAGGGCTCGACCCGTATAGACGGTTTGTTGCAGTCTGACGATACGCAGGTGATGCTTGCCGCTTTGCAGCAACTCGGTGTGACCATCACGACCCATGCGCCCGATTCGGTCACGGTAGAAGGTGTGGCGCAATTTCCTGTCAAGGATGCTGCGCTCTTTATGGGTAATGCTGGTACTGCCATTCGTCCTTTAACTGCAGCGCTGGCAATGATGGGTGGTCATTACACCTTATCTGGTGTACCTCGCATGCATGAGCGACCGATCGGTGATCTGGTTCAAGGGTTGCAGGAGATGGGTGCGCAGGTGAGCTATCTCGGCACACCTGGTTATCCGCCTCTTGAGATTCATCCTGCCCAGACCCTGAGTGACCGCGTGCGCGTGCAAGGCTCAGTCTCCAGTCAGTTTCTGACTGCGGTGCTGATGGCGGCCCCCTTAGTCGTGGCGCAAACGGCATCTCCTCTGACCATTGAGGTGGTTGGAGAACTGATCTCCAAGCCTTATATCGAAATTACACTTAATCTGATGGCGCGTTTCGGTGTCACCGTTGAGCGCCACGGCTGGCAGGAGTTTGTTGTCAAGCCTGGCAGCCTCTATCGCTCGCCCGGGCAGATTTTTGTTGAAGGCGATGCTTCGTCTGCCTCATATTTTCTTGCGCTCGGTGCCATCGGTGGCGGTCCCGTTCGCGTTGAGGGTGTGGGCGCTCAAAGTATTCAGGGTGATGTAGCATTTGCAGACACGATAGAAGCGATGGGCGCAACAGTTCGCCGCGAAGCGACCTCGATTGAAGTGACAGGCGTAAATCTGGCGACTGGCGGGCGCCTAAAAGCCTTCGATCTGGATTTCAATCTGATTCCGGATGCAGCCATGACGGCTGCCGCGCTGGCAATGTTTGCTGACGGTCCTTGTACCTTACGCAATATCGCGAGCTGGCGTGTCAAGGAAACCGATCGCATTCACGCCATGGAAACCGAGCTACGCAAGCTCGGTGCGGTGGTTGAAAGCGGAGCCGACTGGTTGCGTGTCTGTCCGGTCGAGCCTGGTCAGTGGAAAGCTGCATCGATTCATACCTATGACGATCACCGGATGGCGATGTGCTTTTCACTCGCCGCGTTTGGTCAGTCAGCGGTTCGGATTATGGATCCAGGCTGCGTGAGTAAAACCTTCCCGACTTATTTTGATGTGTATGCGAGTTTGTTGAAATGACCGAATGGGCACCTGTAATCACGATTGACGGGCCAACGGCTTCAGGTAAGGGCACTGTAGCGCATCGTGTCGCGACTGCCTTAGGCTTTGGTGTGCTCGACAGTGGGGCGCTTTATCGTTTGACCGCGTTGTCCGTGCTGCGAAACCATATTGATCCCGAAGACGCTCAGGCTGTGGCGCGTATTGCCGAGTCGCTTCAGGTCGTTTTCCACGCTCAGGGTATTTTGCTCGAAGGCCAGGAAGTCTCAGAAGACATCCGTCAGGAGCAGGTGGGTAACCTCGCCTCGCATATTGCCCCTAATCCGTCTTTGAGAGCCGCTTTATTAGCCCGGCAACGTGCTTTCAGGATCATGCCAGGTCTGGTCGCGGATGGCCGTGACATGGGAACCGTAGTATTTGAAGATGCGTCACTAAAAATATTCTTAGTTGCCGATGTCGAGGCAAGGGCCCAGCGTCGCTGTAAGCAATTGATCGAAAAGGGAATTTCTGCTAATCTAGCGGACTTGCTTCGCGATATGCGGGAGCGTGACGCGCGCGATATCAATCGGGCGGTGGCTCCTCTTGTCGCAGCGCCAGATGCTTATACCGTTGATTCTTCGAATTTGACGATCGAGCAAACGGTGCAGTCCATCCTGGATCTCTGGTCTGCGGTGGGTAGTCAATGAAACAATTTTTGTTGCTGGTGCTTGTGATGCAGGGCTTGTCCTCATCACAGGTTTTTTAAACTCTCTCCACTCAACGCAGATTGTCTGCTGCGGGTGTTACCCGGCCCCAAAGGCCATTTGGATCTCCTTTACATGTCAACTCAACAAGCCTCAACCCAATCCGGCGAAAGTTTTGCCGAGATGTTTGCAGCAAGTATCGAAAAGCAGGACATGAAGTCCGGCGAGGTTATCTCTGCTGAAGTCGTGCGTATCGACCACAACTTTGTGGTTGTCAATGCAGGCCTCAAATCAGAAGCCCTTATCCCCCTCGAAGAATTCCTGAACGATCAGGGCGAGCTCGAAGTCCAGCCAGGCGATTTTGTGTCTGTTGCTATTGACTCGCTCGAAAACGGCTACGGTGATACCGTGCTGTCCCGCGATCGCGCCAAGCGCCTGTCAGCATGGCTGTCACTTGAGCAATCACTCGACAAGAATGAGCTCGTGACCGGTACCATTACTGGTAAAGTCAAAGGCGGCCTGACTGTCATGACAGCAGGTATCCGTGCGTTCTTGCCTGGTTCACTGGTTGACTTGCGTCCTGTCAAGGACACAACGCCTTTCGAAGGCAAGACCATGGAATTCAAGGTCATCAAACTTGATCGCAAGCGTAACAACGTTGTGTTGTCACGTCGTGCCGTACTCGAAGCATCCATGGGCGAAGAGCGTCAGAAACTCCTGGAAAACCTCCAGGAAGGCTCGATCGTCAAAGGCGTGGTCAAGAACATCACCGATTACGGCGCGTTCGTGGATCTGGGTGGAATCGACGGTCTGTTGCACATCACCGACATGGCATGGCGCCGTGTACGTCACCCCTCAGAAGTCCTGACCGTTGGTCAGGAAGTCGAAGCCAAAGTCCTGAAGTTCGATCAGGAAAAGAGCCGTGTATCACTGGGCGTCAAGCAGCTTGGCGAAGATCCATGGGTGGGCCTCGCACGCCGTTACCCACAGGGCACACGCCTGTTCGGTAAAGTAACAAACCTGACCGACTACGGTTCATTCGTTGAAGTCGAAGCCGGTATCGAAGGTCTGGTTCACGTTTCAGAAATGGACTGGACCAACAAGAACGTTGATCCACGTAAAGTCGTGACGCTCGGCGAAGAAGTCGAAGTCATGGTTCTCGAAATCGACGAAGACCGTCGTCGTATTTCGCTCGGTATGAAACAGTGCCGTCAGAACCCATGGGAAGAATTCGCAGCGAACTTCAAGCGTGGCGACAAAGTCCGTGGCGCTATCAAGTCAATCACCGACTTCGGTGTGTTTGTTGGCCTGTCCGGCGGCATTGATGGTCTGGTACACCTGTCTGATCTGTCATGGACAGAGACCGGCGAAGAAGCCGTTCGCAACTTCAAGAAGGGCGATGAGCTCGATGCAGTTGTGCTCGGTATCGATACAGACAAAGAGCGTATTTCGCTTGGCGTTAAACAGCTCGAAGGTGATCCATTCAATAACTTCGTTGGTACCTTTGATAAAGGTGCCGTGGTTCCAGGTACGGTCAAGTCAGTTGATGCGAAGGGCGCAGTGGTCACACTGTCACTCGACGTTGAAGGCTACTTGCGCGCATCAGAAATCGCTTCAGGCCGCATCGAAGACGCAACCACCGCAATCAAGGTTGGCGACAATGTCGAAGCCATGATCATCAACGTCGATCGCAAACTGCGTTCGATCCAGTTGTCGATCAAAGCACGAGACACCGCTGATACCGCTGATTCGATGGCACGTATTTCCGAGGCAAGCGCTTCGTCGGGCACAACTAACCTGGGCGCCTTGCTCAAGGCTAAGCTCGATCAGGCTCGCGACACTGAATAATTCCAGTGACAAAGTCTGAACTTATCGCTGCACTGGCGGCCCGCTATTCACAGCTGGCCGCACGTGACACTGATTACGCCGTGAAAACGGTTCTTGATGCGATGACCCAGGCCTTAGCCGAGGGACAGCGTATCGAGATTCGTGGATTCGGAAGTTTTTCGTTGTCTGAACGTGCTCCCCGCGTGGGGCGTAATCCTAAGTCTGGTGAACAAGTGTTGGTGCCTGGTAAACAGGTGCCTCACTTCAAAGCAGGTAAAGAGTTGCGTGAACGTGTGGATCTAGAAGCAACAGCTGACGGTGCGGTTAAAACCGCTGTTGCAACGGATGTTGATGCACGCGCACAAGCTCAGCCTCAAGATACTGGTTTTACTGATCGTCGTGCCTTGGGCTAAAGCCTGCGGTAAAGTTAAAAAACCGCCTGAAAAGGCGGTTTTTTTATGCGTCAGCTGCAATGGGCGCTTACAATAAACTTTTACGTTCTGGAGCATCAGTCATGCGTTATATCGTCTGGGCTTTACGGTTGATTGTTTTCGTTGCTGTGCTGATGTTTGCCTTGAAAAATACCGCACCGGTGGTGGTTGCTTTTTATGGTGATGTGTCGCTGCAAAATGTCCCACTGATTGTGGTGATGCTTTCAACTTTTGTATTGGGTACCGTTTTTGGGTTGTTGCTGACCGTCCCTGCTTCCCTTCGACGTCGTCGCGAAGCTGCCCGACTCAGAAAAGAACTAGATCGCATTCATCAGGCAGTCAGTCCAGAGTCTGACTCACGCCTGTCATCCGATACAGTTGTGCCGCTTTCGCCGCTTTGATTTGATTAATTTTTTGGAAATAATACGTGGATTTTGAATCCTGGTGGCTGATCTTTCTGCCTTTGCTATTCGGTCTTGGCTGGATGGCAGCGCGTTTCGATATACGGCAAATGTTGTCCGAGACCCGCAATCTGCCTGACTCGTATTTCAAGGGCTTGAATTTTCTGCTCAACGAGCAGCCTGATCGTGCCATTGATGCCTTTGTTGAGGTTGCAAAACTCGATCCTGAGACGACGGAGTTGCATTTTGCTTTAGGCAGCTTATTTCGTCGTCGTGGAGAAATGGAACGAGCGATTCGTGTCCATGAGAGTTTACTTTCGCGTGCGGATCTGCCCGTTAATGAACGAGAGCATGCTCAACACGAACTTGCCCAGGACTATCTCAAGGCAGGCATGCTTGATCGGGCAGAGGCTGCGTTTGCTGCGTTAAAGCAGACGGCTTTCGCCCTGCCTGCTTTACGTGCGCTCATCAGGATTTACGAGTCAGAGCATGACTGGCCCAGAGCGATTGAGGCGGTGGAGAGTTTACGTACGCTTGTATCCGAGCCCGTCCCGCAATTAGTACACTATTACTGCGAGCAAGCCCAGGCTGCTCTGCTGGCCAAGCCCCCTCGGATGGACCAGGCCAAACAGGCTCTGGAGCAGGCAAAAAAAGCTGCAGTGACTGCACAGACAACTGGCGTGTCCGCTTCGTTTGTTCGCGTGGCAATGTTGAACGCGATGATCGCCGCTTCTGAAAATAATTTACCCTTGCAGCGGGAGTGTTTATTGACAGTGATGGATCAGGCTCCTGAATATGCCGGGCTGATTGCGCAGGACTTGTTGAATAATTTCACACAGACTCAAGAAGAAAATCAGGGGTTGGCCGTTCTTCAGGCGCACTACCAAAAATTTCCTTCACTTGATTTGTTTAATGTGGTGTTTCGCGCCGCTCGCGCGCAGCTTGGTGCAGATCAGGCCTGGGCTTTTGCGCGTGATACGTTGCAGGCTCATCCTTCGCTATTAGGATTGGATCGATTGCTTGAGGCCGAGCTTGCGCAGGCGCCCGCAGGTCGCAGCCCTGAAGATAGCCCTATACCGGGAGCCGACCTGACGCTGTTGCGCCGTTTGATTCATAAACATACTCAGCGCATGGATCGCTACGCTTGCCGCACTTGTGGTTTTCAGGCAAAACGTTATTACTGGCAATGTCCAGGATGCAATGCGTGGGAGACCTATAAACCCCGCAGATTGGAAGAACTTGAATGAGTACTTTTCCTAAAGACGCCGTGGCGCGTGCCCGTATATTAGTCATCGGTGACGTCATGCTTGATCGTTACTGGTTTGGCGAGGTCGAGCGTATTTCACCCGAAGCGCCGGTGCCCGTTGTTCATGTTGCCAAACGTGAAGATCGCCTGGGTGGTGCGGCTAACGTTGCACGCAATATTGTCTCGCTCGGTGCTCAGGCAACGCTGGTTGGCGTGGTGGGTGAGGATGAGGCTGCGACACAAGTCAAACATTTATTAAAAGAAGCAGGTGTGGGGGCGCATTTGGTGTCCGACTCTAACCATCCCACCACATTAAAAATGCGAGTGCTAGGGCGCCAGCAACAATTACTGCGAATTGATTTTGAAGAAAAGCCAGCAGCAGCGATGCTCGAGACGATGCAGCAGCAGATCGAGCCCTTGCTTGCTGAACATGATGTTGTCGTACTGTCAGACTATGCAAAGGGCGTATTAGCTCAGGTAGAACCGTTGATTGCGATGGCCCGTGCGCGAGGGCTGCCTGTTCTGGTGGATCCTAAAGGCAGTAATTATGCTCGTTACCATGGCGCAACGCTGGTGACGCCCAATCGTAGCGAAATGCAGCAAGCGGTTGGTCACTGGCATACCGAACAGGAACTCGATGAGCGGGCGCAAACTCTGCGTGCTGAGCTCGGGCTTGAAGCCTTGCTGGTGACACGCTCCGAGCAGGGTATGACGCTTTTTACTGGCCATGGCCGTGATCACGTAGAGGCGCAGGCTCATGAGGTGTTTGATGTGTCGGGTGCGGGTGACACCGTACTGGCAACCCTGGCGGTGATGCGGGCAACCGGTATGGCGTGGCCCGATGCAATGCGCTGGGCCAATAAGGCGGGTGGTATCGTGGTTGGAAAGCTGGGGACGTCCATTGTGACGCAAGGAGAACTCGCATGATCGTAGTCACTGGTGCAGCAGGTTTTATTGGTAGCAATATCGTACGTGGGCTGAATCGCCGTGGTGTGACGAATATCCTCGCTGTTGATGATCTGACCGATGGCGACAAGTTCGTGAATCTGGTTGGTGCACAAATTTCTGATTACATGCACAAAGACGAGTTCCGTCGTGGCGTCATTGATGGCTTTTTGCCTGGTGTGCGTGCGGTGTTTCATCAAGGCGCATGTTCCGATACCACGGAGCGTAACGGCCAGTACATGATGGACAATAACTATCGCGTCACGCTCGAGTTGTTCGAATATTGCCAGTCGCACAAGATTCCGTTTATTTACGCCTCTTCTGCAGCCGTATACGGACCAGGTCCTGTGTATGTAGAAGATATTGCCAATGAACGCCCCCTCAACGTCTATGGCTATTCAAAATTCTTGTTCGATCAGGTTTTGCGAAAGCGATTGAATTCTTTGACCGCTCAAGTAGTCGGACTACGTTATTTCAATGTGTACGGTCCGCATGAGCAACACAAAGGCCGTATGGCATCCGTGGCTTTCCACAACATGAATCAGTTCATCGCAGAGGGGCATGTGCGCCTGTTTGGCGGTTGGGATGGTTATGTGGATGGTGGACAAACGCGTGACTTTATTCACGTCCAGGACGTGGTGGACGTCAACCTGCATTTTCTGGATCACCCAAGTCAGTCCGGTGTCTTTAATTGTGGAACCGGACGCGCGCAGCCCTTCAATGACGTCGCTGCAGCCGTGGTCAATACCATGCGTAGTCTGCGAGGCGAGTCTGAGTTACCTCTTGAGGCGTTGGTCTCAGAGGGGTTGCTGCGCTATATGCCTTTCCCTGATGACCTCAAAGGTCGCTATCAAAGTTATACCCAGGCTGATGTCACAAACCTGAGGGCTGCCGGTTTTACTGCGCCGATGCGCGATGTACAGTCCGGTGTGTCTGAGTATGTGCGTGCATTACATGGATCGGCTCAAACCTGATTAAGCGTAGAGCTGCGGATGGATGAATCCCTGACTTCATGCTCAGGATTCACCTCGCAGACTTCAACATAGCGTTGCGAGAGTTTTACCCGTCTCCGGGTGAAGCTTGATCGCGAGAAACTTCTCGGAGCGCGCTATGAATCCTTTTCTTCATGACCCAGTTGCCAAGCCTCTATCCAGTCGTCCCAAGGGGAGCTGGAGATTTCCGTTTTCTTCTCAAGCGCAGTGCACGCGTCTCAGTCGTCAGGCGGGGGCGATCGCTATTGCCGCAGGAGTCGGGGCGGGCTTGGGTGCTGCGACCCCTGCGCATGCGATTGATGTCAACACCGCCTCACCAACGCAGTTGCAA
>CANCRX010000104.1 GCA_947380655.1 Alcaligenaceae bacterium
CACCTCACCACGGGTGATGCGATAGGCCAATCCCTCAGCAATGGCTGTTTTTCCTACCCCTGCTTCACCGACCAGCAAAGGATTGTTCTTTCTACGACGGCATAACGTTTGAATCACGCGCTCGACTTCATATTCACGCCCGATTAGCGGGTCGATCCGCCCGGCAATCGCATCAGCATTGAGATCCTGGGCGTACAGATCGAGCGGTGACTGGCGTGCCTCGGCGGAATCCTCGCCGTTGGCCTGTGGCTCTTTATCCGAGGCTGCGGCAGGTTCTGCGCCCTGCTTGCTAATGCCATGAGAAAGAAAATTCACAACATCCAGTCGTGAAATGCCCTGCTGCTGGAGGTAATAGACAGCATGCGATTCTTTTTCACCAAAGATCGCAACCAGCACATTCGCGCCAGTCACCGGCTTTTTGGAGGCGCCCCCCGCAGATACGTGCATAATCGCGCGCTGAATCACACGTTGAAAGCCAAGCGTAGGTTGCGTATCGACGTCAGAACCCGCGGGAATCACAGGAGTGTTATCAGTAATAAATTTACGCAACTGGTTACGTAATTCATCCATATCTGCCGTACAGGCTTTTAAAACCTCAATCGCGGCAGCGTTATCAAGCAAAGAAAGCAGTAAGTGCTCGACGGTGATGAATTCGTGGCGAGCCGAACGCGCCTCGACAAAGGCCATATGCAGGCTGACTTCAAGCTCTTGAGAAATCACATTTCCTCCGACATTCCGGAAAATATTACGTTCGGTATCAATACCATTCTATGCCTATCAATCAGCAATACATTTGATCGACACACTATTTATTTACTTCTTAAGAATTTCAGCGCAATTTTGCTCACCGTTTTGTACACAATCAACGATGCCTCCAGGATGGATTTCTGACCTGTTACTCATCAACTGGCTCCATTACACACTGCAACGGGTGTTGGCTGGCGCGCGCAAACTGGGCAACCTGACCAATCCGGCTGGCAGCTATATCGTGCGGGTAAACCCCACAAACACCCTTTCCTTCGTGGTGAACTTGCAACATGATGCGCATAGCGTCCTCCTGCCCCTTGCCAAAGAACTTTTGCAGAACGATCACCACGAACTCCATCGGGGTGTAGTCGTCGTTCAATAACAGCACCTTGTACATAGGAGGAGGTGCTGTCCGGGCGGCCTTTTTTTCTACAACTAAATCAGGCGGTAAGGAGACTTTGCTTGGCATGATGAGATCAATAGGGTCAGTACAAAGTGAATAATTTTTCGTTACAAATAGCTATATGGGGGTGTTTTCACTAATATCAAATCACAATTGAGTGCTTGACGCTTTTATCATTTCTGACGAATATCACGTTACGCACACTATTTTTAGTGTGAAATACGCCGGAAAGCATACAAATTGTTAATTTCAATCTGGGGCTTTTCAAATAGTTTATATAACGATTAAGAGGCAGTCCGAATGTCAGACTCGACAAGCAATGGTCCTAAAGTCACTGGTACAGTTAAATGGTTCAACGATGCCAAAGGTTTTGGTTTTGTGACACCAGACAATGGTGGCGAAGATCTGTTTGCGCACTTTTCTGCGATCAACATGGATGGATTCAAAACGCTTAAAGAAGGACAAAAAGTTGCGTTTGAAGTCACCCAAGGCCAGAAAGGTAAACAAGCAACAAATATAACCGCCGCGTAAACTGTCGGGGTGAATAACCCCATGGACGTTATGCGATGAGTCAATTGCTTTTGTTTATAAAGCAGCGCACCCTTTTGGCTGCGCTGTTTGCATTTGTTGGTCCGTATGTAGCGTGTGCTGTGTGTTTCTCAGCTGCAGCATGGTCTCAACCCCTGCCCGTTAAAACACTCACTGCAGGCATGCATGTCATACAGGCCGAAGTCGCCTCGAACGACGCAACCAGAGCAAAGGGCCTGATGCACCGCAAAGAGCTCGCCCCCAACAGCGGCATGCTGTTTGTTTTTGAGCAGCCTAATGTGCAATGTTTCTGGATGCGCAATACGCTTATTCCTCTTTCCATCGCATTTATCCTGGATGATGGCACGATCGCCAACATCGCCGATATGGCGCCGATGACTGAAAACTCACATTGCTCAGTGGCACCCGTTCGATACACCCTGGAAATGGAACAAGGCTGGTTTGCCAAGCGCGGAATCACGGCAGGGAAAAAAATTTCCGGCATCCGTTAAGAAACAGATCCGGAAAGATTTTTACAAACAAAAGGTGTGATGAAACAGACTCGGTTACACCTGAGTGGTCACCGAGTGGTTACACATTACACGCGCTCAACAATCATCGCGATACCCTGCCCCACACCAATACACATCGTGCAAAGCGCGTAGCGACCGCCCGTGGCATGTAATTGATGCACAGCGGTCATCACCAGACGGGCACCACTTGCGCCAAGTGGATGGCCCAGCGCAATCGCTCCGCCATTTTGGTTAACGCGCGGATCGTTGTCTGCGAGTCCCAACAGACGCAAAACAGCGAGACCTTGCGCTGCAAATGCTTCGTTTAACTCAATCACATCCATCTGATCGAGCGTCAGGCCTGCGAGCTTGAGGACTTTTTCTGTTGCGGGTGCAGGACCAATACCCATGATGCGCGACTCCACGCCAGCCGTCGCCATCGCCACCACGCGAGCGCGTGGAACCAGGCCGTGCAGCGCAGCCGCACGCTCATTGGCCAACAACATCGCGACCGCACCGTCGTTGACTCCTGAGGCGTTGCCTGCGGTCACTGAACCGCCTTCACGGACCACACCTTTAAGTTTTGCAAGAGACTCAAGACTTGTCTGACGGGGATGCTCGTCGCGATTGACGATGATTGGGTCACCCTTTTTCTGAATGATGGTGACAGGTGAAATTTCACTATCGAAAAAACCAGCCTTTTGAGCCGCTGCGGTTTTTTCCTGGCTCGCCATCGCAAACAGATCCTGGTCTTCGCGAGAGACTTTAAACTGATCCGCGACATTCTCTGCGGTCTCAGGCATAGAGTCCACGCCATGCTTGGCTTTCATCTGTTTATTAATAAACCGCCAGCCGATGGTGGTATCAAAAATGGCCGCACTGCGCGAGAACGCAGAATCAGCCTTGCCCATGACGAAAGGCGCACGCGTCATGCTCTCCACACCGCCGGCCATCATGAAAGACGTATCACCGGCACGAATCGCACGTGCAGCAGTGCCGATTGCGTCCATACCAGAGCCACACAAACGGTTAATCGTGCCACCTGGCACTTCGATTGGCAGGCCTGCGAGCATGGTTGCCATACGCGCGACGTTGCGGTTGTCCTCACCTGCCTGGTTGGCACAGCCCATCAAGGCATCGTCAAGCAGTTCCCATTTAACGCCAGGATTTCGCTCCATCAGCGCGCGAATCGGAATCGCGAGCAAGTCATCAGGACGTACCGAGGCGAGTGCGCCACCATAACGGCCGAAAGGGGTACGCATTGCATCGCAAATCAGGGCATCGTTGCTCATGTATCTATTCCTGCAAATAGTGTTTGAATGACGTAATGTTATCGCAACCGATCAACTCGCCAAAATAACAAAACCGGCACAAAGCCGGTTTTGAATACTGCACAGTCAAATCAGGCGGAAATTAACCCAGATTTTTAGCTGCGAATGCCCAGTTTGCAAGCGTCCAGAAACTCTCGAGGTACTTAGGACGCGCATTGCGGTAGTCGATGTAATAGGCGTGTTCCCAGACGTCACAGGTCAGCAAAGGCACATCCGCTGTGGTCAGTGGTGTTGCTGCATTGCTGGTATTGACGATATCCAGTGAGCCATCAGGCTTTTTGACCAACCATGTCCAGCCTGAACCGAAGTTACCAGCGGCCGATTTGTTGAATGCTTCTTTGAACGCAGCAACGCTGCCCCACTTGGCATTAATCGCATCAGCCAGTTTGCCTGTCGGCTCGCCACCGGCATTCGGTGCCATGCTGTTCCAGTAAAACGTGTGGTTCCAGACCTGTGCGGCATTGTTAAACACACCACCTGAAGATTTTTTAACGATTTCTTCGAGTGAGGCTGACTCAAATTCTGTACCAGGAATCAGATTATTGAGGTTAGTCACATAGGTCTGATGATGCTTACCATAGTGAAACTCAAGGGTTTCTTTTGAAATTGTGGGTGCCAAAGCATCCATGGCATAGGGCAAAGCTGGCAGAGTATGGGCCATTGCAAAATCCTCTTAAATTTGGGTGGGACGAATAACTTATCTATTGTATCGGAGTGAGGCAAAAACTTTAACCTGACCCTGCTTTAACTATGGTTAAGTTATATTTAATCAGAGCGAACATGTATGACGCCCTTCGCCAGCGTGACATCCAGCCCCTGTCCTGATATGACCGAGGCGGCATCGCGGACAACTGAGCCACCACGCGTCTGGACGATAGCATAGCCTCGCCCTAGCGTGTGTTCAGGACTCAGAGCCCTGAGTTGGGCTTGCGCATGCTCCAGACTCGCCCCGCGCAGTGCAAGCAAGCGGCGCTCAGCCTGAATCATGCTGGCACTCAATCTTGCCAGCGTGCCGCGAGCGCTTGAGACCTCAGGTAAACGACTCCCTAGCCTGGCCGACACGCGCTCCAGACGGCTATCACGCAACTGGGCGTATCTCTGCCAGGCGCTTGACATCCTGTAAGTCAAGCTTTGAAGCTTTTCCTGCTGATGGGCAAGTCGTTGAGCGGGCGATACAAGGGCTGCCGCGGCTCTGTCTACGCGTTGATACAACCGATCGATCTGGCGTTGTAACTGATCCGTCAAGCCTTCATGCGCACGCGCCACACGATCGAGCAAAACAGCGCGTGTCACGCAGGAGAGTTCAGCTGCCGCAGTCGGAGTCGGGGCACGTAAATCCGCGACGAAATCAGCAATCGTAAAGTCTGTCTCGTGGCCCACACCGGAAATCACGGGGATCACACTGGCAGCGATGTCCCGTGCCAGCGCTTCATCATTAAAGCTCCAGAGGTCTTCAATACTGCCCCCGCCCCTCACCAGCAGTATGGTGTCTACTTCATTTCTTTCGTTTGCACGTGCCAGAGCCTGTCTGAGTTGAACCGCAGCGTCCATGCCCTGAACAGGGGACGGGTAAATAATCACCGGCACGTGCGGGGCGCGCCTGGCCAGTGCTGTCAGCACATCACGCAACGCAGCCGCTCCGAGCGAGGTGACGACACCGATCGCGCGAGGTTGAGGTGTGATCTGTCTTTTTACCTCAGCATCGAACATGCCTTCTGAGGCGAGCTTGTTCTTGAGTGCCAGAAAGGCTTCGAAGAGAGAGCCCATCCCTGCACGGCGCATATTTTCGACTTGGAGTTGGTATTCACCGCGCGCCTCATAGAGCGTGACGCGACCGCGCAACTCAACTGAGTCACCTGACTTAGGCGTAAAACCAATCGCCACGGCACGATTTCTGAACATCACCGCACGCACAGAGGCGGACTGATCCTTTAGCGTGAAATACCAATGACCTGATGATGCTTGCGTAAAGTTGGAAATTTCACCCCTGACCCATGTAGACACGAAACTTTTTTCAAGCAGACGTGATACTGCTTGATTCAACTGTGTAACTGTCAGAATTTCCCGCGAGGATAGTTGCTCTGTGACCTGACTTTCAATTGTCATAAGGCTCTCGCAGCATAATGTGTCCACAGGCTGAGGTTTTTATTCGCAAGTCACTGCCAGACATGAATAAATTTAAATACATGAAAAAACCCATAACAAATGACTCGCAACCCATTGATAAATATTAGTATTATTAAATATTACATTTTTATGATCAGTTTTTGAGCAGCACAAGTGCAGCGAGTGTTTGACTACCTGTGCGAAGATGCGCACAGAATTATCCACAGCTTCTGTGGATAGTTTTTAAGCGCCATCCATCGCTTGCCAGACATGCTCATACGCCCTTACGATGTGGTCATTATCGGTGATGTCTGACAAAGCATTACTTTTTACTTAATTGAGGTTCCCCATTGCAGTCTATCTTTTCTGAAGCAGGTTGGCCGATTTTTCTGCTGCTGGTACTTTCCATAGCGGGCCTTGCCATCATTATCGAACGTTCACTGAGTTTGCAGTCACGACGAATTTGCCCCCCAGAACTCAGCGCGCAGGCTTTGCAAATGGTCCGTGCGGGTCTTGACCTACCTGCGAATCTGGACAAACTTCAATCTTCCTGCCCTCTTGGGCAAATTCTCTCTCAGTTGATTCGCAAAAAACACTTACCTGACGCAGAGCTCAGAGCCTCAGTCGAAGATGTCGGGCGTGATGTCGCGCACAATTTGCAACGCTACCTGCCCGCACTCGCTACGGTGGCGACCATCGCCCCACTGCTTGGACTATTTGGCACGGTAGTTGGAATGATCGAAATTTTCGCTGCCTATCGACCGGATGGTTCAGACCCCACCATGCTGGCACGGGGTATCTCTGTTGCGCTCTACAACACAGGCTTTGGCATATTGATTGCCATTCCCTGCATGATTGCCCATCGCTTATTTAAATCCCGTGTTGAAAGTCTGTTGCTTCGCATGGAACAAGCCGCGCGTCGCCTGAACGATGCACTCAAGGCCTGAAATCCATGCGATTCAGACATAATCCTTCCGACGATACGCCTGAGATCAACCTGATCCCTTTGATCGATGTATTGCTTGTGATGCTAATTTTTCTGGCAGCGACCACTACCTTCACAAAACAAGCTGCACTCAAAATCATGCTTCCGCACGCCGATGCTGAAAAGCAAACACAAACATCAATCGACATCACCATCAGTCAGGACGGTCGTTACGCGGTAGGTGACCGGCTAGTAGGTGGAGCAGATGTGTTGTCACTCACTGAAGCCATCAATGAAGCAAAAAAACAGCTACAAGATCCCGTCGTGATTATTTATGCTGATGCAGCAGCACCCCATCAGTTTGTGATGAGTGCCATGCAAGCGGCTCGTCAAGCGGGGATTGGCAAAGTACATTTCGCCACGCAGGCAGGCGATTGATACGCGCAAAGATTCATACCAAGTTGAGTCAATGGCTTCACCGCCAATGGCTCACTCCTGGCTGGTTCAGTCTGGTGATGAGACCCTTTTCATGGGTTGTGCTGCTCATACTTGCAATGCGAAGAACCTTTTATCGCGCCTTCCCAGCAATGGTCTATCACCCCCCTTTACCCGTTTTGGTCATTGGTAATATCTTCGTTGGTGGAACAGGTAAAACACCCGTCGTCATTGCCCTGGTCAAAGCACTGATTGAAAAAGGCTGGCACCCTGGCGTGATTAGCCGAGGGTATGGCGTTGATATCGGACCCACTGCCCGGGTTGGGCGAGCGCCCCTTGATCCAGAACAATTTGCCGATGAACCGGCCTTGATTGCCGAGCAAACGGGGGCAACCTTGGCGGTACACCCTAATCGTAAAAAGGCAATTGAGAGTTTGCTCTCCCATTCACCCGAGATCGATCTGATCATCTCAGACGATGGTTTGCAGCATCTTGCGCTGAACAGAACGCTGGAAATCATCGTGCAAGACCAGCGCAAAGTTGGCAATGGCTGTGTGATGCCCGCAGGCCCCCTGCGTGAGTCCATCGCACGACTCAACCTGGTGCAAGCGATCGTAACCACGATTGCATTCAATGCAGGGACAGACCCCACGGCTGCGCCCTGCCCGCAAAGCGGAATTCATGGCACGTCGCCTCGAGCGACAAATATGTCTCTGCGCACAGTTTCTTTCCGCAACCTGACCCAGCAACAATCGCTTACCCCGGCAGAGTTTAAAAATCAGGTTTTAAACCAGACTGTGGCCGCCGCAGCAGGGATCGGTGCACCAGAAAAGTTTTTTGACAGTTTAAGGAGTCAGGGCTTCTCACTGAATCAGACGCTCGCGCTCCCCGACCATCACAGGTTTACGCGTGATACTTTTTCGAGCTTGCAAACCGATTGCATACTCATCACGGCCAAGGACGCGGTTAAATGCCAGCACCTCAACGACTCACGCATTTGGGTCGTGCAGGTCGATGCATGTTTTTCTGATCCAGCCTTTACTGACTGGCTCAATCATGCTTTGGGAACACCTCGCGTTCAACAGCCCCCAACGTCACACTGAATCGATACAATAAGACTATGGAAACAAGACTACTCAACATTCTCGTGTGCCCGCTTTGCAAAGGCCCGCTGACTGTCAATGCAACACATACTGAACTCCTCTGCAAGGCGGATCAGCTGGCTTTCCCTGTACGTGACGGCATTCCCGTGATGCTGACCAACGAGGCACGCGTTCTGGACCAAACCGAGTCCGCATGAGCAGCTTTGTCGTCATCATTCCTGCGCGTGCCGCTTCGACAAGACTGCCTGGCAAAATGCTCGCGGATCTGGCCGGTAAACCCATGGTGGTTCGCGTCGCCGAGCGCGCGAATGCCTCGGGGGCTAAAAATGTAGTGGTTGCATGTGACCATCCCGATATTGCCCAGGCTTGCCAGGATCATGGCGTTGATTTCCTGATGACCCGAACGGATCACCCCAGTGGCACTGACCGTCTGGCCGAGGCCGCAACCTTACTGAAACTCGAAAATCACGACATCGTCGTAAACGTTCAGGGCGACGAGCCTTTAATCGATCCGGCACTCATTCACTCTGTTGCAGAGCTGCTCGCCGCAGACCTGAAGGCCTCGATCGCGACCTGTGCTGCACCGATTCACTCCGCTCAAACGCTGTTCAATCCTAATATCGTTAAGGTTGTATGCGGTGCGTCAGGTCATGCGCTGTACTTTTCGCGGGCACCGATCCCTTGGCTGAGAGATGCCCCGGCTCACCCCGGACAAACAACTGATTTTTGCGTCCCGGCGCTGCATCACATTGGACTGTATGCTTACAGAGCCGGGTTCCTGCGCCAGTATCCGACCCTATCTGCAGGCAAGCTTGAGCAGCTGGAATCGCTGGAGCAGTTACGTGCGCTTGAACACGGTTTTACAATTGCAGTACAAACCATCAGCAGTCATCCGGGCGCGGGAGTGGACACCCCGGAAGACCTGAAACGCGTACGTACTTTTTTTGAGAATCAGGCTTCATCAGGGTAAGCCAGTAGGAGTTTGCCCTGCAGGACGTGCTGCGATGCGGCATAATGTTTAGCATTCACATTACACTTTCAAGACTCAGGAGTTTTCATGCGTCTCATTTTGCTTGGCCCCCCCGGCGCCGGAAAAGGCACGCAAGCCGCCTTTATTACCCAACACTACGGCATCCCTCAAATCTCCACCGGAGACATGTTGCGCGCAGCGGTCAAGGCCGGTACACCTCTGGGTATTGAGGCCAAGAAAATTATGGACGCGGGTGGTCTGGTCTCTGACGACCTGATTATCGGTCTGGTGCAAGATCGGCTCAAACAATCTGACTGTAACAACGGCTACCTGTTTGATGGTTTTCCTCGCACCATTCCACAGGCAGATGCACTTAAGCAAGCCAACGTTGCACTGGACTTTGTCGTTGAAATCGCGGTGCCTGAACAAGACATCATCGAGCGCATGAGTGGACGACGCGTCCACCCGGCGAGTGGTCGCAGCTATCACATCAGGTTTAATCCACCTAAAGTTGCTGAATGTGACGATCTGACTGGCGAGCCACTGGTTCAACGCGATGATGATAAAGAAGAAACCGTCAGACACAGACTGACGGTTTATCAAAACCAGACACGTCCTCTGGTGGACTATTACTCCTCCTGGGCTAACGCACAAAGCACCGCTCCCAAATATCGCAAAGTAGAAGGCGTGGGTTCGGTCGATGACATCAAGAACAAAATTTTCCAGGCATTGGCTTAATCATGGATATTGCAAATAAAGTTTTCATCGTGACCGGTGGCGCCTCAGGCTTGGGCGCTGGGACTGCAAAAATGCTGTCTCAGCATGGCGCACGTGTTCTGCTGGCTGATCTGCAGGACGAGGCAGGCGAAGCCCTCGCCAAAGAACTCGGCCAACGCTATATCCACTGCAACGTGACACAGGAACAAGACGCTCAGGCCGCTGTTGCTGCGGCCTTAGAAATGGGCTCGCTGTTTGGGCTGGTCAATTGCGCAGGTGTTGCGCCCGCTGCAAAAACAGTTGGTAAAAACGGCGCCCATGCACTGGATCTGTTCCAAAAAGTTGTCAGCATTAACCTGATTGGTACTTTCAACATGATCCGCGTCGCCTCAGAGGCGATGAGCAAAAATGAGGCTCAGCCTACAGGCGAGCGCGGTGTCTTGATTAATACCGCCTCAGTTGCGGCCTACGACGGCCAGATCGGGCAGGCAGCGTACGCGGCATCTAAAGCAGGTGTGGTTGGCATGACCTTGCCTGTT
>CANCRX010000105.1 GCA_947380655.1 Alcaligenaceae bacterium
GCTATTGTGCTGGAAAAAGAAAGTCGAAATACGTATGAAAATGCACTGTTCACTGAACGTTTGTTGAAAAATCTTCCACATTCAAAATTATTACTGGTGACCTCAGCGCTGCATATGCCACGTGCACTGGCGACTTTTCAAAGGCTAAATATGCCCGCCATCCCCGCCGGGGTCGCGCCACAAATCGTGCCGCCAGATGATTACATTCTTGATCTTTGGTTACCACATACTCGCAGCCTTGAGGCGAGTCGTACGATCCTCAAGGAGTATTTCGGATTGTTAGGCTACTGGATTCGCGGCTGGATATAGTTGCATGCAAATGAATGAACAATTATTTGCGCTGCGCGATGCAATCCATATAGAGCGATTCGTACTTTTCAGCGACTTGATCCCACGATAACTTTTCAACCAGCACTGCACTATGCAGTGCAAGGTTTGCGCGTAACTGCGGGGAAGAGCCCAGTTCAAGGAGCCCTCTCGCGATTTGAATGGGATCTTTCGGATCATCCAGTACCCAGGCATCATACATATGCGTGACATACTGGCTAAAACCACAAAATTCAGGTCCGCTCACCACAACAGGCAGACCATGCGCCATCGCTTCGAGAGGCGCCATTCCAAAACTGTCCATCAAAGTCGGATGCACATACACATCGGCCGCCTGATAGTACGGTGTGACAGAGGCTACAGGTGCGATCAAGTGGACTCGCCGGGCAAGTATAGGGTGATGCTGGAGCAAATATTGCTGCACATCTGGATCCGCCCCCACCACTGCCAATCGAAAATTCTCAGGCAAATGCGACATCGCTTCCAGAACGGCATCAAAGCCTTTGCGCAGAGGATTCCGCGCAACAAGCAATATCCCTAGCGTGTCATCACTCCAGCCTAACTCCTCACGAACCCGGTGCCTGGTGAGCGCATCCAGCGGAACAGCTCTCGCACCAGGAGGAATCACTTCGAGCGGTAATTGCGGTCCATAGGCATCATGCAAACGATCACGTAACCAGGGCGAGACTGCCACGACGTGTCGACCGGGACGCGGGCGAACAGAAGCAGCCTCTAACAAAAGATAAACGATATTACTTGGCTGTAACCAGGCAAGTAGACGTTTAAAAAGACTGCGGCCAAATAAGCGACGATATCTGATCGGTGTTACATGGATGACCTCGACATCTCCTACGCAACCACTCATTTGGGAATGAATAATGTCATAGCCTGCACGCTTCAAACTACGCGCTTGCATGGAAAAAATCCATACTCTCACCCAACTGGGGAGCAAGGACGGCATGGCAATACGAATTTCCCTGACAGGCAAATCGTGATCAAAATCATGAGAAATAACCGTGACATCATGGCGCTGAGAAAGAATTTCAAACAAATTGACCGCATACGCCTCAGCACCGCCAAATCTGCGTCCGAAATAATCGGTCAGCAAGGCGATGCGTAAACGCTTTGGGACAGACTGGTCAACCACGCTTTCTATTTTCATGCTGTGTCAGGCATTTCTGAAAAAATTTCAACAAATAGGTCGAACGCCAGACCCCTACTCGCGGCAATTCAAACAAATCATCCTGGACACGCACCAAGCCGCGCTCAGTCGTTGTCGCATTCAGATAGCCGGCTTCTTTAGCCATCCGACAATGCTTGGGGGAATACTCACCGAATGGATAGCAAAAAGCAGTGATTTCTTGCTGAACGTGACTGGCGAGTTCCTCACGTGAGCGGCGTATTTCTCCAAGTGCCTGCTCATCGCTCAAGGCAGGCAAATGAACATGATTCAGTGTGTGGGATCCCACTTCCTGACCCGAAGCTGCCCACTGGCGCATTTCAGCCAAGGACATTAATGGCATCTGAGGCATGTTTTTATCCGCATCCCAGACATTGCTCCCATCAAGCTGATGGGCAACAAAATAATTAGTGGAAGTAAAGCCCGCCTCGTTGAGCACAGGCAAGGCGTGTTGATATACGTTGCGAAATCCATCGTCAAACGTAATGCCAAAGACCTTACCTACTCTTTCACCAGACAAATAGGGCGCCAGATCGCGCATACTGAGCCCCCGGTAACCGAACCGATGCATCCAGCGCATCTGTCTTGCAAAGCTTTTCGGGTGCACCGTCAGGCTGCGAAACTGTGTGCCACGCTCAGCCGGTAGGCCTATCTGGTGATACATGAGAATAGGAATGGTACCTGCTCTCATTGGAGAACCTGCTTATAAACCGCCAAAGTGCTCGCGATAAAGTCCGGCATATTGAACTCTTTTTCGGCACGCAAGCGCGCCTGCGCACCAAGGCGTTGCAAACACCCGGGATCATCAAGAATTTGTTTAAGAACTTCGGCGATCGCTTGCGGATTTTTCATAGGGACCACCCAACCTTGTTCTCCGTGGGCCACGTTTTCAGGTAATCCTCCCACGTTCGTAATGAGAACAGGTAAACCAAGCCCCATCAATTCGCGGCATGCATAAGATAATGCTTCGTAGTAAGACAGCACATAGCCCAGATCACAACATGCCAGATAAGGCCGGACATCGTCGAGCAGCCCAGGAAAACTGACCTGCTCAGTCATTCCAAGGGATTGCACTTGAGCAATTTTGGCTGCATTGGGCACATCACCAGCGACCAACAAATGAAATCTAGCGCGTTGCTGCGGTTCCAGTAATGAGAGACCTTCAACCAGATCTAACCAGCCTTTTTCATAATCAGTACCTGCAGAACTGCCAATAATGATTTTGTCAGCGATCGCATGATCGAGGAGCTTATGCCGTAACGCTTGCTTCTCCTGATCTGAAACAGGTGAAAAATAACTGAGATCAATTCCGTGCCGGATCGTAACCGAGGGAGTTCGCCGATAAGGTGTCCGCTGAAGTTCACCACGCACATAATCACTCACCGCGATCACTTGATCCGTTGTCAACATCGCGCGCAGTTGATGTCCAAAACTATTCATCTCGTGATGATTATGTTTGGTAAAAATCACCTTTGGACGATTTCGCATACCTAGTAATGCCAGCATAACTTGCTTGTGATCTGCCGATCCATTGACATGGATGATGTCGAAGCGTTCAGTCATGATCAATTTGCGCAATGCCGCTCGCGCAGCAAACCATGATGAGGGACGCGTAGTGAACGACATGTCGATTACACGTATATCTTTAAGCGCCGAAGCGTAACGAAACAACCGACTCGAACCAGGCGTGGCAAGGGTCAACTGGTGGTCGGACTTCAATCCGCTGAGCAAATGCATCAGGTAGGTAACGTGGCCACCACCATTTCGCCCGTGAAAGTTTGTATAGAGAATTTTCATATTGGCGTTTAGTGACCGCCTGACCGATTAATAAACATCAGCTTTGCGTAACGTAAAAAGCTGCCAAATGCGGCAGTGACAGCCAGCACGAAACCATGCCGACCATCGAGAAACCCGCGTCGCAAAATGTAAATGCGAATAAATGTCCAGATACAGTGGCCGACTACACCAAACAACCCTACTCGCTTGCCTTTTGCAGCCATCGCTATGGCTGCTGTACCTGAATATCGATTGATCTTCGCAACCACCATATCCAGATTTTCAAATGGGAAATGCAGAAAATAGTTTTTCAGACGTCCAATCGGACATGACACCACCACGTGCTCATGCACAGCAACATCGTTAAACCGGCCAACACCTCGGCGAAACAGGCGCAAGACATAATCAGGAAACCAGCCACTGTGATGAATCGGTTGTCCGCAAAACTCCGACAATCTGGAAATCTCATAAGCATCAAATTGGGGAGATTTTATTGCCTCGATGATTTCATCGCGTAACGTAGCAGTGACTTGTTCATCCGCATCAATCGCAAGTACCCAGTTCTGTGTCGCCAGATCCAACACACGATTTTTTTGTGGGCCAAACCCTGGCCAGTCCTCAGACTGATGGACGATTGCACCTAAGTCACGTGCGATCTCGGCCGTACCGTCGGTACTACCGGAGTCAAGCACAATAATCTCATCAGCAAAACGTACGGACTCCAGACACGCAGCGATGTTGCGTGACTCGTTTTTGGTAATGATGACGACAGAAAGCCCTAGACTTTCTTGCGCATGGATTTTTTCCATGATTTCCATCTGTTGTAGAGCGGTCCAATTACAGGGTGTGCAGCTAAATGGGTGCGCTGCCATAACCAGGCATAGCCTCTGTTACGGACTGCGAACCTGTATATACAGGCAGGATCTCCACCTTTGAGGTTTTGACCGTGTGCAAGCGTTGTATGTAAATATTTAAACCCTGCCTGGCGGGCGAGTTCAATATAGTCATCAGCAAAATAGCCTTGCGGCCAGCAGAAGTGATCAGAAACTGAACCGAGCTTTTCTTCCAATGTCGCACGGGAGTCTGCAAGTTCCTTTCGCATGAGTCTGAGGCACTCATCACGGTCAGGGGTAGTCAAATCCCAGCGTGTATGGGTGTGGGTATGGCTATGAAACTCAAAGGTCCCTGCTTCGCGCATCGCGTGCACTTCACTCCAGCGCAACATCACTGGATCGGTATTACCTGCAGCCACCAGAACCTTAGATTGTTTGTGTTCGACGATCTCAGGCAGAGGAACAGCTTCGCCATTGATGGGACGTACAGGGCCCTCACCAATGATCCCCGTGACGAGAAACAGCACGGCATGCATGCCGTATTTTTTGAGAACGGGGTGTGCATAGACCCAGTTATCCAGATAGCCATCGTCGAACGTAATCAGAATGGATTTTTCAGGCACAGGTTTGCCTGCGAGAAATCCGGCGAATTCTTCCGCAGTCAGTGATCGATAACCATCCTTTGCATAGCCTGCAATCTGACGTTCAAAATTGCGTGGCGAAGTCGTAATCATGCCGGCCGTTGGTGACACATGGTGATACATCAAAACGGGGACGCAGTAGGCAGATTTCATATTATTTATGTACCTCACTCATCCAGCGCCTGTAGACCGACTCGGTTCGACCAACCAGAGTCTTCGTTGAAAACTTACCTTCAGGCCCGGTAATTTCTAGTCCGTAGCGCCCCATTTTCAAGCGTAATGCAGGATCGTCAATCAAGCGGGCCAAGGCATTTCTGAAGCCCTCGATATCACCTGGCTGAACCAGTAAACAATTTTGATCGCGTGCAACAACCTCAGGCACGCCCCCTACAGCGTTCGAAACAATCGGCACAGCACAAGTCGCGGCCTCAAGAAAAACGGTTCCACTGGCTTCCTCTTTAGTAGCCAGCGCAAACACGTCAAAGCCTGACATCAGATTTGCAATATCGCGGCGAATTCCAAGCATATGAATACGTGATTGCATACCACTTTGCTCGACATAGGCCTGGACTTGCTCAAAGGTAGGTGAACCTGCTCCGACGATCACCAGATGTAAGTGGTCACGCGTTTTCATGAGCGGCAACATGGCATCAATCAGGTCATGGTGACCCTTATTCGGACGCATGACAGCCACACAGCCAACGATCGTATCGGTGGAGTTGAGACCGAGCTCCTCGCGCAAGCTCGAATGCTCGACGCGATCCGGCAAGACCAGAGGAGAATAAATAGTTTCAACTCGCCCGGGATGTACGCCTCGGTCAATCAAATGTTTACGCACATAATCGCTCACTGTCGTGACGCAATGAGGCAACCAGCTGTAGGTCAATAAGGAATTAACCTTGCTCGACAAATGACGCGTACGCACAATCAACGGCGTTGCGGCCAGACGACCAGCAGGCGCGGCAATGATGGTGTCCTGACGACTATGTGTATTGAGCACATCAAATTTACCCTGACGCAAAATACGCCAGACCTTAAAAATACCAGATACGACGTTTACAGCACCATCCATATACATCGTATGCACAACAAAACCCGCAGCTCTGAGCCGCTCGGTCAGCAAAGCATCAGGCTGACAAATAGCTTCCATGTGATGACCCTGCTCACGCATCGCCACCATTTCCTTAAAAATCCTGAATTCCTGACCACCAAAGTTTGTGGCGGCTTCGGAGTGGATGATACGCAATGGTTTCAGAGATGATTTCTGCTCGGGCATCAGTACGTCACTTCGATATCGTCGGGTGCAACCCATGTCGAAAGCTGGGTGACCAGATCATCAGGTAAGCGCACACGCCAGGACTCTCCGAGTCTGACCGTGCATGCAGCCTGTTTACTTTCGTAAATGAGCTCCACAGGGGTTCCCGGAAATCCATTTTCCGGCGCGGCGCGGTAGGGATTGAGCATACGCTTGAGAATCACGGCATCCGCATTGCCATTGAGACGAATGCGCAGTGCACGCGCACGCGCTTCTCTGGCAAGCTGCAAATCAAAAATACTTTCCGCAGCCACCCGCAGTCCACCAGAGTACTCATCATTGGTGATTTTGGCTTGTACGATCAGTAGCTGGTCCTCGCGCAGGCGATTACGGTGCTGATCAATCATCTCCGCATAGACCGCGATTTCCTGTTGAGCGGATCCATCATCGAGCGTGACAAACAGCATTTTTCCGCGTCGCCCCATCATGGTCCGTGTCGCGCAAATAACTCCCGCGATCCATTGCAAGTCTCTGGAAGGCTCAACGCGCGAGAGCGGCTTGCTGACAAACTGCCTGACCTCATCGCGCCAGGCGTCAAACAAATGACCGCTGAAAAAGAAACCCAGGGCGAGTTTTTCTTCTGACAAACGGGTGCGTAAATCCCAGGCAGGGACTTTAGCGAGCTCCACGGCTACCACGTCATCACTATCGTCGCCAAACAACGAAACCTGATTAGCACTGCGTTCAGCCTGCTCAGCAGCCTCGACGGCCGTTGCAAGCGAGGCGATCAACGCTGCACGATTAGGCTCAATTGAGTCAAAAGCGCCGGCACGTATCAAGGCCTCGATGCTGCGACGGTTAACCGAATGGCGATCAATACGACGACAAAAATCAAACAGGCTGGTGTAAGGGCCGCTCTGGCGCGTACGGACGATCTCCTCAACGGCTCCTTGCCCGGTACCCTTGACCGCGCCCATGCCATAGCGAATAGTGCGTGGAGGTTTTCCTTGCGCGGTGTATTCGTCGGCTACGGGTTCAAACCGGTAACCTGAAGCGTTCACATCAGGTGGCAACACTTTAATACCGTTGAGCAGACAATCACGCCAGAAAATCTGCATCTTGCCCGTATCGTCCATATCGGAAGACAAAGTCGCCGCCAAAAACTCTGCGGGATGATGGGCTTTGAGCCACGCTGTCTGGTATGAAATCAGGGCATACGCAGCAGAGTGAGATTTGTTAAAACCATACCCGGCAAACAACTCCATCAAATCAAAAAGTTTGACTGCTACCTTGGGGTCATAGCCCTTTTTGAGCGCACCTTGCTCAAACAGCACGCGATGCTCGGCCATTTCCTCGGGTTTTTTCTTGCCCATGGCACGACGTAACAAATCGGCACCACCAAGCGAGTAGCCGCCAAAGATCTGAGAAATCAGCATCACCTGCTCTTGATACACGATCACACCGTAGGTGCTTTTCAGGGTATTTTCAAGATCAGGGTGGAAATAATCGACGCTCGCACGACCATGCTTACGATTAACAAAATCGTCGACCATGCCCGACTCAAGTGGGCCAGGTCTAAACAGCGCAAGGACCGCGATGATGTCTTCAAACGTATTGGGCTTGAGCTTTTTAAGCAACTCCTTCATCCCGCGCGATTCGAGCTGAAACACAGCAGTCGTGTTGGCTTCACACAGAATCTGATAGGTGGCAGGATCATCAAGCGGCAAAGACATGATGTCGAAATCACGAAGCTCAGGGTTATGCGCACGGACAAACCGAACCGCCCAGTCCAGAATCGTCAGGTTACGCAGCCCGAGAAAGTCGAATTTAACCAGCCCTGCCGCCTCGACGTCATCTTTGTCAAACTGCGACACGGCGATTTCTTCATTACCCGGCTGGCAATAGAGGGGGCAAAAATCAGTCAGCTTGCCGGGTGCGATCAACACGCCACCGGCATGCATACCGACGTTACGCGTGAGGCCTTCGAGTGGGCGTGCGAGATCAATCAGGGCACGGACTTCTTCTTCGTTTTCGTAGCGTTCCTTGAAGGTCGGCTCGTCCTTGAGCGCGCGCTCCAGCGTCCAGGGGTCTGCAGGTGTCATCGGAATTAACTTAGACAGACCGTCACAAAGCATATACGGCATATCCAGCACACGACCGGCATCACGCACGACGGCTTTAGCGCCTAACGTACCAAACGTCGCGATCTGACTCACCGCGGCACGTCCATATTTGGTTTTAACGTACTCAATCACGCGTTCGCGGTTGTCCTGACAAAAGTCAATATCAAAGTCAGGCATTGAGACGCGTTCGGGATTTAAGAACCGCTCGAACAGCAAGTCATACTTGATTGGATCGAGATCGGTGATCCCTAAAGAGTACGCAACGAGCGACCCTGCACCGGAACCTCGCCCCGGCCCCACGGGAACACCGTTATTTTTACCCCAGTTAATAAAATCCTGAACGATCAGAAAGTAGCCTGGAAATCCCATCTGGATAATGGTTTTACATTCAAGCGCCAAGCGGTCGTTATAAAGTTCGCGATTAGCCTCCCTGGTTTCGGGATCTGGAAACAACTGCAACATCCGTCGCGCGAGACCTTCCTGAGACAACTGAATCAGATAATCGTCCAGTGTGACGCCTTCTGGCGTCGGAAAATTAGGTAATTGTGGCTGCCCTAACTCAAGGGTCAAATTACAGCGCTGGGCAATTGCGACCGTATTGGCCAACGCTGAGGGCACGTCCTTAAATAACGCTGCCATTTCCTCAGAGCTGCGCAGGTACTGGTCCTCAGTAAACCATCTTGGTCGACGGGGATTCGTGAGAATTTCGCCCTCAGAGATGCAAACACGGGCTTCGTGCGCCCTGAAATCACTGCGATCCAGGAACTGCACCGGATGGGTGGCGACCACAGGCAACCCGCATTCAGCGGCAAGAGCTAGCGCAGCATGCACATAGGCCTGATCGGCCTCGACTTGTGTTCGCTGCAGTTCAATATAGTAGGAACCAGGAAAATCCTGCTGCCATTTCTTGGCGAGTGTTTGTGCCGTATCAAGATTGCCAGCCATCAGGGCCTGGCCGACATCGCCTCCACGCGCCCCCGAGAGAACAATCAAGCCCTCTATGCCCTGGAGCCAGTCGCGTCGCATCTCAGCTCGGCCCCGGTGACCATTGGTCAGCCAGGCACGGGTCAACAACTCACAAAGCGCCAGATAACCCGCCCTATTCGCGACTAAAAGTAAAATACGGGTCGGCTTGTCACGATCCTCATCGTTCGTGATCCAGACATCGCAACCCGCGATCGGCTTAACGCCTGCCCCACGCGCACCTTTATAGAACTTAATCAGTGCAAAGACGTTGGAAAGATCAGTCAGCGCGACGGCAGGCTGACCATGGCTCACAGTACGCGAAATCAATTCAGGGATGCGTACCATCCCGTCCACAACAGAAAATTCGGAGTGGACACGCAGGTGCACAAAGGGCTGGGTTTTTACGGATTCTGGCATCCTTGGATTGTACCTATTTAGACCTGAGCCCGACCGAATTTTGTCTGTGAGCCCCGTAAGGGACTAAGATGGAGTCAGTAGGTAGTTAAAGAGTGCTTTAAATAGGAAAACATCATGAAATGGTTTGTTTTAGGAACATGGCTCGCTTCGATCCTGTTTGCTCACTTCAGAGGGCATATTCGCCTGCCCTTAGGGCGACAGTTGCTGGATCACTCAATTTTGCTGGCGCCTATCAATGCATTCATGATCCTGACCTCCAAGGTGCCGACAACGCCCTACATCCCTAACGACACGATGCCAGAGCTCAAACTGCTTGAGGACAATTGGGAAATCATTCGGGATGAGGCATTAAACCTCTCAAAACTAAGAGAAATTAAGGCGCCCGAGTTACATAATGACATCGGATTTAATTCTTTTTTCAAATATGGCTGGAAAAGGTTTTACCTCAAATGGTACGACGCTAAACACCCCTCCTCTGAGGCGCTGTGTCCAAACACCGTTGCCCTGCTCAATCAGATCCCGAGCGTCAAGGCCGCTATGTTCGCTGAACTTCCCCCTGGTGGGCAGCTCAACCCACATCGAGATCCCTTTGCCGGCTCATTGCGCTATCACCTCGGACTTTCCACGCCAAACGATGATAAATGCTACATAGACGTAGATGGCATTCGCCACAGCTGGCGCGACGGTCAGGGTGTGATTTTTGATGAAACCTACGTTCACGATGCCTATAACCGCAGTGATAAAAATCGCATTATCCTGTTTTG
>CANCRX010000106.1 GCA_947380655.1 Alcaligenaceae bacterium
AAATAATATTAAAAACCATGCAGAAAAGTTACTCGGTGAGAGTGGCCTGTTTTGCGAGAGCGTCTCTTTTTATACCCGCTAAAGCATTCTTCTGATTGAAATAAAAGCGGGAATTTTTACCAAATAGCCAATTGGCTTGGACTTCGGATTCGTAGCGAATGATGGCATTGATGATGTCTTGTATTTGTTCTTTGTTACTCGCCTCAGAGATTGCCTCGTCGAGTTCGCGCAAATTAATAAACATCTGATTCATCAGTTGCTCAGCAGCAAACATACGTGTCGTGGCAAGCAACCCGAACGCTGGCAAAATAATGACAAAGAACGCTAAAACATACGCCCATATATTCTCTATCAGACTCGCCATCCAGATTGGCAGAAAGGAAAATATAGATGGTGTCCCTTGCTCATAAAAGCGCTTAGCAATCGGACTTAAGGGGAAGCTTTGATCCAGGTTGCGTGGGAAATAACCTGCATCGGCAAAGAAGGTACTTGCGTTTGAACCAAACTCTTTGGCAGACAGCAAATAAGCCCACTGTATGGCGGGGTGCATATCTTTCTCTACCAAGAGCGTCGTTGTAGAGGAAAGTATGGTGATGTCCTCACTTGGGTGAACAGTGTCAAGGTTAATCGATCCTTTCGGAATCACTAGCTTACGCAGGAAAGGATGTTTTTTTAGATACGCGTCAGCTAATGGGAAATTCATGATTTTGATGTCTTTAGCATTCAATAATCGTTGAATCGTTTCTGACTGATAGTTATCAACAATAAACACTGCATCAAGCTGACCTGAAATCAGTTGCGCTGCAGCCTCTTTAAAAGAAAGCTCTGAAAAATTATTTACCGAGGGATTGACCTGTTGATTCAGTCTGTAGAGACTTTTAAATATTCGATTGGTTACATTTTCTGAAGGCCCAATATTTATTTTTTTATCAGAAAAATATTCAAAGGGATCATTTGTTCTAACTGTATCTCCCCGATAGAAAATCCATATAGGCGCATATTGAACGCTGCCAAGAGAAACAAGATTCGGATACTCTTTGCCTGACACAACTCCAGCCGTCATAAAACTTGCGCTGATATCAGATGTAACGCTGTCGAGACCTTTGAGCCCCTCACCCAGTCCTGAGGTAGGGACTAGATCAAGCTTAATCCCATTCTTTTTAAAGAAGATTTGAAATTCATCTGATATTTTTGTGTAGGAGGAACCCTGCTGGCCTGTCGCGAGAAAAACTGTCTTGGGTGCAAAAGGATTGATATAGATCGCAAAAACGATCGCTGCAACGCTCCCTAAAAAAACAAATAGCCAATAAAACCGGAGTACCTTTAACCAGCTTTGAAATTCTTTTTTAAAGAACTTATCTAAATATCTTTTATAGTTTTGCTGAACGGTTGTGATTTGATATTTCATGATTAACGTGACCGCATCAATTGGACAGCAAACTCGAAAGCTTCAGGTGATGACCGTTCCTGCCCGATATATGGCAGATCCAAAATCATCACAGTCGCAAACAATAATGAAATCATGATCAATTGAATAACTAGTGCTGTGACGCGTATACCGGTGGGATTCAACAACCGGAGGGCAGCAATTGCAATGACGCCTAATAAAGTCAGGTAGTTCACTTGCCAAAACAAACTTGGCAAGCGACTCTTGGAGCTTAGCATCCGTAAACTACGATATTGATTTAGCTCTTCATTAGTTTTGATAATGTCGATCCATAACGCATTATGCAAACTATCTTTCGGTTCAATCGCCTTAAGGTTATCGAACAACTTATTCGAAAACCCACGTGTTTCAGAATAACGGGTTCCAAGCGATAGTTTGCGCCAATCGTCGTCGATAATACTTTGTGTATACGCATGCAAAGTCTGTCGCGCAGTTTGTGAAGCGGCAGAGCCTTCCAGAATTAGCAGTCGATCTAGTCGCTCGATTTGACTCGTCTCCTTCGCCATATTTGCATCGATTTCATTGGTCGTACTCATGACCATCACCAACACAAAACCAAGAACAACATAGGCGCCCGACATGGCATTTTGAGTCGCTGTATCAAGAATGTCGGAATCAAAGTCATGAAAGCCAAGCTTTTTAGAAACCAATCTGAACAAGACAGAAAGCAGCGCTAAAACAGTCAAGGAAAAAAAAGGAAATAAAATGAAAAGCGCCCAATTAGGCAGGTTTTCTAAAAAACTTAAACTCATGACATCTCTCTAACGATCAACGCTGCGTCCACTACCTCAATCCAGTGCCTGACTGGCGTATCGGTTCCACTTTGCAAATGCCCGATACAGCCGATGTTTGAGGACATCATTACGTCAGGCTCTGCGTGGTTCAGATTCGCAAGTTTGCGATCACGCAGGGAGGTTGAAATCTCTGGCTGCATCACTGAATAGGCGCCAGCAGAACCACAACAGAGATGACTCTCGGTGAATGGTTGCAGCGTCATACCAAGTTTAGTCATCACCTGCTCGCTCAAGGGCCGCAATCCCTGCCAGTGCTGTAGCGTACAGGGCGGATGAAACACAGGACGTTTAGGCAAGCGTGCCGCATCAATTTTTGTAACAAGTAATTCAACATGAGGCGCAACAATTTCGGCTACGTCCTTGACCACCGCGACAATCTTTTCGGCTTTGGGTAAATACACAGGATCGTTTCTTAAATGATGTGCATACTCAGCAACCATCGCGCCACAACCAGAAGCGTTCATAACGATTGCTTCAACAGCCCCAGACTCGACTAGTGGCAACCAGGCATCGATATTGGCGCGCATCTGACCAAGCGCCACGTCCTGTGCGTCTAGGTGGAAATTCAATGCACCACAGCACCCTGCTCCCGCGGCTACTTGAGTACCTATGCCGATCGCATTCAACACGCGAATGGTTGCCGCATCAATGGTAGGCATCATCGTAGGTTGTACACACCCAGATAAAATCAACACCTGTCGGATTTGTTTCTGTGTATCGGGGATCCTGCCGACATCGCGTTTTACCAACATCTTGCGTTGCAAAGATGCAGGCAACAGGCCGCGCATCGACTGACCTAATTTATAGGCCGGGGCAAACAAGCTCGAAGTCAGTCCCTTGCGCAAGGCTAAACGCTGGAATCTCTCCATCGCAGGTCGTTGAACTTTTTCTTCAACAATCTGACGACCGATATCAACAAGATGTCCGTACTGCACCCCTGATGGACAGGTCGTCTCGCAATTGCGACAAGTCAGGCAGCGGTCCAGATGTTCTTGTGTCGCCCGAGTAGGTTCCTTGCCCTCAAGGACTTCTTTAATCAGGTAGATACGACCACGAGGACTATCGAGCTCATCGCCCAGAACCTGATAAGTTGGGCAGGTCGCGGTGCAGAAACCACAATGAACACAACGACGCAGTATTGCGTCGGCCTCTTGGCCTAACTCAGATTCAAGCGCCCATTGGGCGAGATTTGTTTGCATGCTTGATCCGTTAAATGCCAGCGACCAGGCGACCGGGATTAAATACCCCCATCGGGTCAAATTCTTGTTTTAAACGTCGGACAATCGTGGTGATTGCAGGAGTCAGGGGATGGAACACGCCTTGCTCGGGAGGGTTTTTACCTGCACCCATGCGAAATAAGGTGGCGTGACCTTGTGCTTGCTCTGCGACCTGTCGAATCAGCGCAGGTTCCACATCGGCTGCAATCCAGCGCTGTCCGCCTCCCCACTCGATGAGTGTGGGGCCAAGGTTAAGTACTGGTGTTCCAGGCGCGACCGCGACACGCCAGAGCTGGGGTGTCGCAAAAAATGCTAAGCGTTGCTCACGGAGATCCTGCCAATACAGGGAGGCCTCGGCCTCTGCGACCAACTGACCGCCAAGCTTTTTACGTGCGGTATCGATTGCAGCAGGCGCTCCCGCTAAGCGAATACGTAAACGACCCGAGGCGCCTAAAGACTCCCACGCGCTTGCAGACACTGGCAAAGGATGCGCACGCATACCATGGCACGTACTCAGGGATTTACTCTCACTACATTCCCATTCAAGCGTACAGGTCAGGATCGGCTTGGGGGCCACCTTCACCGACACTTGAAGAATCGCACCAAACATTCCCATCGAGCCAGCCAGCATACGTGAGACATCGTAGCCGGCCACGTTTTTCATGACCTCACCACCAAATTTCAATACACGGCCCTGAACATCAAGCAGATGACTACCGAGTATGTAATCTTTAAGGGGTCCGCCTGCCAGACGACCTGGCCCAGACAAACCTGAAGCGACGCAGCCGCCTAGCGTCGCGTGAGCGCCAAAAGATGGCGGATCGAACGCAAGCATCTGACCGGAAGCATCCAAGGTGTCGATGATTTCCTGCAGAGGTGTTCCCGCCATCGCGGTCATCACCAGCTCAGTGGGCTCGTAATTCACAATACCTTTCAGGCAGCGCATATCAAGCGACATGACTTCTTCGCCTTCACTAGAACGCTGGTAGGCATTGCCATAAAAAGACTTGGTATTGCCAGCCTGAATCAAGACTGGCCGGTAATTTGCTCGCGCCTCGAGTACCTGCTCGCTGAGTTGAGCGATTTCGTATTTCATGCGAGTCTCAGAATCTTGGTAAGTCAGGGAAAGCGATCGCACCACCATGCACATGCATCTTGCCATATTCGGCACAACGCGCAAGTGTAGGAATCACTTTTTCCGGGTTTAATAAACAATCAGGATCAAATGCACGTTTAACCGCCAGAAACTGGTCGAGCTCGTCACGTGAAAACTGCACGCACATCTGATTGATTTTTTCCATACCCACACCATGCTCACCGGTAATGGTGCCACCAACCTCGACACAAAGCTCCAGAATCGCTGCGCCGAAATCCTCGGCACGACGGACTTCATCAGGGATATTTGAATCAAACAAAATTAGTGGGTGCAAATTACCATCGCCGGCATGAAATACATTGGCGCAACGCATGGAATACGTGGTTTCCATTTGCTGAATAGCTTTAAGCACATCTCCCAGCCGACGACGCGGTATGGTCCCGTCCATGCAATAGTAGTCAGGCGATACTCGACCCGCAGCAGGAAACGCATTTTTTCTACCCGCCCAGAAAAGCAGACGTTCTGCCTCTGACTTTGATACTTGCAGGCGGGTTGCCCCTGCACGCTGAAAAACCTCTTCCATACGTCGAATCTCATCGGCGACTTCCTCAACGGTGCCGTCTGATTCACAGAGAAGAATAGCCTCTGCTTGCGTGTCGTAGCCTGCTTTGACGAAGGGTTCAACCATCAAGGTGGCCTGCTTATCCATCATTTCCAGACCTGCAGGAATGATACCTGCAGCAATAATCATCGCGACAGCCTGACTGGCCTTTTCGACATCGTCAAAACTCGCCATGATCACTTGCGCAAGCGCGGGTTTGGGAGTCAATCTCAAGGTCACTTCTGTGACTACGCCGAGCATGCCCTCAGAGCCCACGAATACAGATAACAAATCTGGACCTGGGGCATCGGGTGCCAGAGATCCCAACTCCATCATTTCGCCATCCATGGTGATCATGCGCACTTTCATCACGTTATGAACGGTCAGACCATATTTCAGGCAATGCACACCACCTGAGTTTTCAGCGACATTGCCACCAATCGTGCAGGCAATCTGGCTCGAAGGGTCCGGGGCGTAATACAACCCATATTGACTGACAGCCTCCGAGACCGCCAAGTTGCGCACGCCGGGTTCAACTACCGCAATGGCTGCCTCGCGATCAATGGACTTGATCCGGTTAAATTTAGCCAGACCAAGCAATACGCCTTGAGCATGCGGCATCGCGCCACCAGACAGCCCAGTCCCTGCACCGCGCGCCACGACCGGGACATTGAGCTGTTTACACGTCTTGAGGACCGCTTGAACCTGAGACTCCGTCTCAGGCAACACTACCGCCATCGGGACGGAGCGATAAAGCGATAAACCATCACATTCGTAAGGACGTGTATCCTCAGTCCTGCTCAGCACACAGTGTGCGGGCAAAATAGCAAGCAAGGCCTGTACAACTGTCTCAGCCGTTTGGGTATTTATTGGGACAAGCCCAGTATCTGTGATTGCATTCATAGAATCAAACGATAGCCTGCCCGACAAAATTACGCAGGACAGGTTTACCCCTAATTAGTGGATAAGTTGAATAACCTTACCCGGGTTAAGGATGTTGTTTGGATCAAAGGCCATTTTGAGGGCACGCATCAGATCCAGCGCATCCTCACCGTGTTCCTCGGCCATAAACTGTAGCTTATGTAGTCCAATCCCATGTTCGCCGGTACACGTACCATCGGCCTCGATCGCCTGCCGTACTAGTTTGTGATTAATCCTTTCGGACTCTTCCCATTCCGCGGAACTGTCGGGATCAACCAGCATCAGCACATGGAAATTACCATCGCCAACATGCCCAACAATCGTTGAAGGAAAACTAGCGGCCTCCAACTCTTTGGTTGCGGCATCAATACACTCAGCCAGACGCGAAATCGGCACACATACATCGGTGGTACTCGCCTTACAGCCAGGGCGTAACTGCAAACCGGCAAAATAAGCATTGTGACGTGCCGTCCACAATCGGTTGCGATCCTCGGGACGTTCGGCCCATTCGAAATCCATCCCACCACAATCTTTAGCGATTTCCTGAACGGTTTCGGCCTGCTCTTTGACTCCCGCCTCGCTGCCATGAAACTCAAACAGCAATAAAGGGGTTTCACGCAGCGTCAGCTTACTGTAGCGATTGCTCGCCATGACTGCATTGCGGTCCAGCAACTCTACACGTGCGACTGGCACACCGAGCTGAATCGTCTGAATCACACACTGCACCGCATCGTGCATGGTTGGAAAGTTACAGACCGCGGCAGAGATCGCTTCGGGCTGAGGGTAGAGCTTGACCGTCACCTCGGTGATAATGCCTAACGTGCCTTCGCTACCAACGAAAATCCTGGTTAAATCGTAGCCAGCCGAGGACTTGCGCGCGCGTCCAGCGGTACGGACAACCTTACCCAGGGCAGTCACTACGGTGAGTGAAACCACGTTTTCGCGCATCGTGCCGTAACGCACTGCGTTAGTGCCTGAGGCACGCGTTGCAGACATCCCACCAAGCGAAGCATCCGCACCGGGATCGATGGGAAAAAATAAACCAGAATCTCTGATCTGTTCGTTCAGTTGTTTACGTGTCAAACCAGGCTGAACCGATACGGTCAAGTCTTCGGCATTGAGCGCTACGATTTTGTTCATCGCAGTCATATCAAGTGATATGCCACCTTCGATCGCCAGAATATGGCCTTCAAGAGAGGAGCCTGCACCAAAAGGAATCAAGGGGATCTTGTATTCGTTACAGAGCTTTACAACCATGACAACTTCGTCAGTATTCTCTACAAAAATGACGGCATCGGGCAACATAAAGGGATAAGGCGACTCATCTTTGCCATGATGTTCGCGCACGGCATTGGCCATGGAAAAGCGATCACCAAATTGTGCTTTCAGCACAAGGATCATATCTTCAGGCAGCGGCCTGCGTAAAGCCTGGACAGCTTGGGGTGCGTTCATGACGAAACCTTAATTACCAGCGGTGTGCAATGTAAGACGACGATCTTTTACCGACTGAGCCAGACGCTCAAGAACGCCCACTGAGGCATCCCAATCGATACAGCCATCCGTTACGCTTTGTCCGTAGACGAGCGGCTGACCAGGGACTAAGTCCTGACGCCCAGCAACCAGATTGCTTTCAATCATCAAACCGAAAATACGCGTATCACCTGCTGCAACCTGGGTTGCAACATCATCACACACCGCGGGTTGGTTTTCGGGTTTCTTGTTGCTATTGGCATGACTCGCATCGATCATGATGCGCTGAGCCAGACCAGCTTTAGCCATGTCAGCGCAAGCTGCTTCAACGCTCTTTGCATCGAAATTTGGTTCTTTACCACCACGCAAAATCACGTGGCAGTCTTCATTGCCTGCTGTCGAAACAATCGCGGAATGCCCACCTTTGGTCACCGACAAAAAGTGATGAGGCTGCGAGGCGGCTTTCATTGCATCGACGGCAATCTTCACGTTGCCATCGGTACCATTTTTAAAACCAACCGGACACGACAAACCCGAGGCGAGTTCACGATGCACTTGACTCTCAGTCGTACGCGCGCCAATCGCTCCCCAGGAAACAAGATCCGCAATGTATTGGGGCGTGATCATGTCCAGAAATTCACAGCCTGCTGGCAGACCCATCGCATTGATTTCAAGCAGCAGCGCACGGGCCATACGCAGGCCCTGATTAATATTGAAACTTCCGTCCATGTCAGGATCGTTAATCAAACCTTTCCAGCCAACAGTAGTACGGGGCTTTTCAAAATACACACGCATCACAATTTCAAGTTCACCTTTGAAGCGATCGCGTTCAACTTTCAGGCGGTTGGCATAATCAAGCGCGGCTTTCGTGTCATGGATCGAACAAGGTCCGATCACGACAACCAAACGGTCATCCATCCCATGCAATACTCGATGAATGGATTGTCGCGCATCGTGCACCAACGTCGAAACTTCGGGTGTGCAGATTGACTCTCGCATTGCATGAGCTGGGGGAGCGAGCTCTTTAATTTCCCGGATACGAAGATCATCAGTATTGTGTGACACAAAAACTCCTGAATTCAAATTCAATAAATATTAAAAAATTAAAATCTTTTCCGAATAAGCGTGGGACCGCCTGAAAAAAACGGCCTGGACTTTGATTAAGCTGTACCACCCACGGTCAACCCTTCCATTTTGATAGTCGGCATACCGACTCCAACAGGAACACTCTGGCCGTCTTTGCCACAAGTTCCCACACCGCTGTCGAGCCGCATGTCATTGCCGATCATGCTGACACGATTCATCGCCTCAAGACCACTGCCGATCAAAGTTGCGCCTTTAACAGGATAGGTGACCTTACCGTTTTCAATCATATAAGCCTCAGACGCTGAAAACACGAATTTACCGCTCGTGATATCAACCTGTCCCCCGCCAAAATTCGCTGCATATATACCTTTTTTAACCGAGGCAATAATTTCCTCTGGCGGTGTAGAGCCACCGAGCATAAAAGTATTCGTCATACGCGGCATGGGCAGATGCGCAAACGACTCGCGGCGACCATTGCCCGTGGCTGCGGTTTTCATCAAGCGAGCATTGAGAGTGTCCTGCATATATCCACGCAAAATACCGTCTTCGATCAAGACATTGCGTTGCGAAGGATTGCCCTCGTCGTCAATATTGAGTGAACCGCGTCTTCCCTCGATCGTGCCGTCATCAATCACGGTCACACCTTTGGAGGCGACACGCTGACCAATGCGTCCGGTAAATACGCTGGAGCCCTTTCGGTTGAAGTCACCTTCGAGCCCATGACCCACGGCCTCGTGCAACAAAATACCCGGCCAGCCAGCACCGAGCACTACGGTCATTTCTCCTGCCGGTGCAGGACGCGCATCCAGATTGACCATCGCTTCGTGGACCGCATGATCAACATAGCCACGCAATACGTCATCAGAAAAATAATCCAGCCCGCTTCGTCCGCCACCACCACCATGGCCAGATTCCCGACGACCATTGCGCTCAGCAATCACCGTCACCGACAAACGTACCAGTGGCCTGACATCCGCAGCCAGACGACCATCAGAGCCTGCGACCATAATTACGTCATACTCCATACCCAGACTCGCCATCACTTGAATAATGTGGGGGTCTTTGGCACGCGCCATTTTTTCTACGCGCTCAAGCAAGCCAACTTTTTCGGGAGCCGTCATGGTGGCTAGTGGATCGACAGGTGCGTACAAACTCAAACTGGGGCGACCGTCATCTGCACGAACGTGCACGCGCCCTGCGCCCTGACGAGCAATACTGCGTACCGCACGCGACGATGAAAGTAAGGCCTCGGGTGATAAGGCATCGGAATACGCAAAGGCTGTTTTTTCACCTGCCACCGCGCGGACACCCACACCCTGCGAAATAGAAAAGCTACCGGTTTTAACGATGCCCTCTTCCAGGCTCCAGCCTTCGCTTCGTGTGTACTGAAAATACAAATCAGCATAATCAACTTTATGCGTGAAAATCTCGCCAAGCGACCGAGCCATATCCGACTCAGTCAGACCCCATGGATCAAGTAAAAGAGATTTAGCCGTGTTAAGCGATGCATTGCCAGGATCAATCAGATTCATGTAAACCGTATCAGTTAAAAAAATTAAAGCTGTCAAAGAGTCCGATGCCTGAGCGCAGGCAGTGCCTGGCGGACCTCTTGCAGACGCACAGGGTCTA
>CANCRX010000107.1 GCA_947380655.1 Alcaligenaceae bacterium
ATTCAAAAATTCTTTCCAATCAAAACGGGTTTGTTTGGAAAGACAACGGGTCATGTGCATGCCGTCGACGGCGTATCGTTTTCTATCAACAAGGGTGAAACACTTGCACTCGTTGGAGAATCTGGTTGTGGTAAGTCTACAGTGGGTCGCTCTATCCTGCGTTTATTTGATTTGACCTCAGGTGAGGTGATTCTGGATGGCACGCGGATAGATAATTTATCTCCAAGCGTCTTGCGACCGTTGCGCAAACGTATTCAGGTCATTTTTCAGGATCCTTTTTCAAGCTTAAACCCGCGCATGAAGGTGCACGATATTATTGCTGAACCGATCCGTAACTTTGGTTTGGCAACGGATGAGGCACAAATCAAAGCACGCGTGATCCAGCTGCTCGACAAAGTGCGTTTACCGAAAGATGCAGGCGAGCGCTGGCCGCATGAGTTCTCTGGTGGTCAACGTCAGCGTATTTGTATTGCGCGCGCGCTGGCTGCAGATCCTGATTTGATTATTTGCGACGAGGCCGTATCTGCGCTTGATGTCTCGGTCAAAGCGCAGATTGTTAACCTGCTGCAAGATCTGCAAAAAGAGCTCGGTTTAGCTTTGCTTTTTATCAGTCATGATTTGGCTATTGTTGAGCATATGACGCATCGCGTGGCGGTCATGTATCTTGGTCGCATCGTCGAGCTCGCCGATCGTTCTGAGTTATTTTCTGATCCCCAGCATCCTTACACAGCAGCGTTGTTGTCAGCTGTGCCAGTACCAGACCCACAAAAGAAAACTAACCGGACCGTATTGCAAGGCGATGTGCCTAGCCCTGTCAAACGTCCAAGCGGTTGCCATTTTCATACCCGCTGTCCGGACGCGATTGCCATCTGTAAGACACAGGAGCCCAAACAAACCATCATGGCTTCGGGGCGGATGGTCGCTTGTCATTTAAGACAGGAGTAGTTTAAGCTTGTCCTAATAAAAATTATTAAGGGACAAGCATGTATCCAGAATTAAATCCATACGTTGTCTTAATCACTGGCGGAGCAAGTGGTTTGGGACTTGCTGGTGCCCAAGGTTTCGCCAAACAAGGCGCGACAATCGTGATTGTCGATATAAATGAATCAGAAGCAAAACAGGCCGCTTTGGAGTTAGGGTCTGAACACCTGGGTCTGGCGTGTGATGTAGCAGACGAAACTCAAGTAAACCAGGTCGTTGATACCGTCATTCAAAAATTTGGTCGCATCGATGTGTTGGTGAATTGTGCCGGTATTGCGGATCAGGTCAAACCAACCGTTGAACAGGATATGACGCATTTTCGTCGTCTGCTTGATATCCATTTGACGGGCTCATACATGATGACAAAAGCCTGTGCGGTTCAGATGCTCAAACAAGGTAAGGGTAGTGTGATCAATATCAGTTCGATTGCTGGTGTGATTGGTCTGACCTATCGTAATGCCTACAGTGCCGCAAAGGCTGGTATTTCAATGCTGACGCGAACGCTGGGCTGCGAATGGGCCGCTGCCGGTATTCGTGTGAATGCGATTGCACCGGGCTATATCCTGACGCCTTTAACCCAGTCCCTGATTGATAAAGGACGTCTGGATAAATCGATCGTTGAGCGTAGGACGCCGATGGGGCATTTTGGAACGCCAAAGCATATTGCTGATGCGATGCTATTTTTAGCATCGGATCAGGCTGCTTTTATTACGGGTGTGACGCTACCCGTGGATGGTGGGTACATGAGTTGGGGCGCGCCGAGTGACGCGTTTGATGATCACCCATAGTATTTGACTTTCAATTATCTCGAGAGTCAGAGTTGAGTGGAGAAGAGGTTTATTCTTTTTATCATAAGGGTTTCATCTGCCGAACGAGATTTGTCAGATTTGATTCTGACTCAACTTGCCAAAGAGCGTTGAGGAGAGCTTCGCTTTGAATATTATTCAATAAGCTTGAAACGTTCTGGACAAATTTTGCGTTCACCGCATCGCGTTTCATAGGCCTAGTCGCAGAGCCAGCCACATCATCAACTTGGACAGTCAGTGTGCGACCATCTTTTAAGACTGCTGTCAGGCGGCAGGGTGTGGTGAGGGGTTCGCGCGAACTTAATACAGGATCTTCTTGAACTGTTACGCGTTTCATAAAATCTAAAATTTTTGGCTCGGAGATTTTTTCTTTTGCGTAACTGTTGACATTAATATCACCATCAAACATTGCGCGTGACGCGACATAGGGCAGATTGTGGTCCGCAGTTTCCTTGGTGGCAGGGGCCCACTTTTCTGGACCTGTGGCAGATTTTAATAACCCTGTACGTGTGGTGAAAATTTTAAGCGAGTCGATCTTGTCGGCACCATCTGCTTGACGCGCAAGTTCTATTCCAGCGGGAATCGAAGTAAGTGTATAGACTTGTGCAGGATAGAGCTTGTAGCCACAGTCGAGGATTTTAAAGGCCTGAGTGGAGCCACCAAACTTTTCCACATCTAAAAAAATGACCCACTTACTTGTGCAAACAATCCAGCTATTCCTTCAAAAATGGGCGCAGGGCCTGTCATGCCTTGCGCGGCGAGCAAGCTTGCAAAAACACCATTTCTTAGGGCATCTGGGTCTGCGATACCTTTCCAGTCTGACATTTGTTGAACCCGTGTCTGATACATCGCCATTGAACTCGCAAGCGAGATGTTGACGGCTTGCGTCATTTGTTTTACATCACTTCCGAGTAATTTTGAGCTGGCAAGTGCGATACTTGGGAGTGTAAAAATTGGATGGTCCCAGCCTTTTGCAGTTAAATCAATTGCATCCATTAATCTGCAATTGATTTCATATGCCAGTACGCATGCTTCTAGGAATTGACGTCCTGTAGCCTTCACCGACTCAGCCACAGCAAAGCAGGCAGCAATGTTGTCGCTAGGATGTCCAGTGGTTTTCCCTGCATAGACATCATTCAAATCGTGGTAGCGCATCGCAACACCATTAGAAAATGCCGTCAACTCAGGTTGAGATTGAGTATACGTACCCCTTGATAAATGCTTTAAATTCCTCGCTCGCGATGACGGCGGCGAAGTCGGTATTCAGTTTATGAATGATCTCCTTCGGCGTTCCTTTCGGGACTGTGATTCCAGAGAACGTTGTTGCTTCGAAATTCTTAAAACCCAGCTCTTGCATAGTTGGTATATTGGGCAGATTGATTAGGCGGTTTTTGCTCGTTACGGTCAGCATTCGCAGGCGTCCTGATTCAGCGAGTGGCGTCCAGGTTGTTACATTATCGACAACAACTTGCAAGTTGCCATTTAGGATATCTGCTTGGACTTGAGGCGTGCCCTTATAGGGGACTGCGTTCATGTTGATACCAGCAACGTTATTAAACAGAATCCCGACGAAGTGTCCGGCTGAGCCATAGCCAGGCACACCAAAGTTGATTTGCCCCGGCTTGGCTTTGGTCTAGGCAATTAATTCTGCGAGTGTTTTGGCCGGCACATCGTTATTCACTAGAATCGCATCCGCTGATTTGATCACCATAATGACGGGTTCAAAATCCTGTTTTGCATCAAAGCCAGGATTCTTATAAATGTTTGGATTGATCACATGGGTAGCGGTATTCGAAACTAATAGGGTTTATCCATCGGCCGGTTGTCTGGAGGCATAGGCTGCACCGATATTTCCCGCTGCACCGCCCTTATTATCGACAATGATTGGGACATTCCACTTTTTAGAAAGTCCGTTAGCCAGCCATCGGCCAATATTGTCTGACTGCCCACCGGGGGGAAATGGCACGACGATGGTGACAGCTCGGTTAGGAAAGTCTGTCTCGGCCATCGCGCAGGCACTCAGGCCAAGAAGAACAATGGTCAACATACATTGCAGACGCTTGAGCATAAATAATCCCTGTTGAATTTTGTTTACCAGGCCGCGATAGAAGAGTCGCTGCGTGGTTCAGTTCCGCCTGTGAGCACGCCATTCGTATCGCGCAAAATAATCTGACCACGGCCAAAAGCGAGTGGATTGGTTGACCAGGATACCTCATGTCCGAGCGACTGAAGAGAATCGAAAATTGCTTGGGGCGTTCCTCGTTCAAGACTAACTTGATTACCTTTTGTCCATTCCCAACGCGGTGCATCGAGCGCTGCCTGAGGATTAAGTCCAAAGTCGATCATATTCATGACCATCTGCACATGGGCTTGGGGTTGCAGATAAGAGCCGATCACACCAAAAGAGCCGACAGGGCGATTACCGTGCGTCAAGAACCCTGGAATGATTGTATGAAAAGGGCGCTTGCCTCCCTCTAAACAGTTAGGATGCGATGGATCGAGTGAAAAACCATTGCCGCGATTTTGTAAATTTATTCCAGTCCCTGGCACCACAAGACCCGAGCCAAAGTTCATATAACCACTCTGAATGAGCGAAACCATATTGCCTTGCGCATCTGCGCAACTGACATAGACAGTACCGCCTCGTTGTTGTTGACCATCCTCTGGTAAGCGTGCGCGCTCATTTATTTCGCTGTGCATGCGCGCGCTTGTAGTCTCAGAAAGCATTTCGTTGACTGATATGCTCATTCTCTTGATGTCGGTGATGTTCGCAATACCTAATTCAAAGGCTAGTTTGATCGCTTCTATTTGACGATGGTACGTCAGCGCACTGTCACGTTCACTAAAGGAAAAGTCTTTTAAGGCACCTAACGCCATGAGTGCCACGATGCCTTGACAGTTCGGTGGCATTTCCCAGACGGTATAACCTCGATAGTTTGCAGAAATAGGTTCCACCCAGTCTGGTTTGAACGCAGCCAGGTCAGAGACGCTGAGGTAGCCGCCCGCGTTCTGACAAAAACTTGCTATGTCACGAGCGAGTGACCCATGATAAAAACTGTCACCATGATCGCTTGCTATGCAGGACAGTGTGTTCGCTTGATCTGGTTGTTTCCAGATCTCTCCACTTCGTGGGGCCCGTCCTAGGGGTGCGAAAGCTTCAAACCATGGTTTGTAGTGTTGTGCTGAAAACTCATCTTTGAATAACTGAAAGGCTTGATTCCACGCATAGGCAACGGTTGGTGAAACAGGAAAACCTTCACGAGCCAGTTCGATTGCCTCATTTAGGGATTGTTGAAGGGACAGATTTCCAAATCTTTCCGACAACGCTACCCAGCTTGCCGGTGTGCCAGGTACCGTGACTCCTGATGGACCGTAAGTAGGAAACGCGTTGAATCCCTGGGCTGAGAGTTTTGCGATCGAAATATTTATTGGGGCAGGACCGCTCGCGTTTAAACCGTGCAACTGATTTTCGTGCCAGACCAGTGCAAGGGTATCCCCGCCGATACAGTTTGAAGTGGGCTCTACAACGGTGAGTGCAGCCGCAGTGGCAACCGCAGCATCAATAGCATTGCCACCAGCCTGCAGTATTTTTAGACCTGCCTGGGCAGCCAGTGGGTGCGAGGTCGCAACCATCCCTCGCAAGGACTGCACAACAGCCCGCCTGGACGGGTAGGGATAGTGAAACGGATCGCCAAGCAGGGAGTTCAAAATATAACCCTCTTAACTTTTAATACAGTGTGATAGATGATTATGCTCTGACACGCTACTACTTCACGGCTTTGGGGAAGGGACGTAAGTTAGGCGCATCAACAAAGCGACTATCTTCCGGGATGTATTTAGCCGTCATCTGATCGAGCTGACCTGACACCAACAGGCTATCGAGTCCTACATTTACGATTGACAGTAATTCAGTATTTCCCTTTTTAACAGCCCATGCAATGGGTAAGAAAAATACTGGTTTTTCAGCAAATAAGACCTTAGTGGTTGGTTGTTGTTTTGCAAATTCTGTCGCGATAAAGATATCCTGAAAGCTTGCATCTGCGCGCCCTGCTGCGACTTCAATGAAGCCTGCTGCGAGGTTGCCACCAGCCAGGGATGTGAGTTTCGCATTGGGTAATACGCGCTTGACGAAATCTTCTGCCTCAGTACCTTGAACGACTGCGATTTTGACATCAGGCTTATTCATGTCGGCTAACTGGTTAAACCGCGTGTCATCCTTGCGCACAAGTGCGACACTACCGAGATAATTCAGTGGCTTTGAAAAATCGACGACCATGGCGCGTTTGACGGTCGCAAAGGTTCCTGCTATCGATAGGTCAAATTGGTTGGATTGCAAACCCGCTACAAAGTTAGCCCAGGTTGCTTCAACAAAAACGGGCTTTACACCCATTTGCTCACTTAGTGCACGGGCAGCATCTACATAAAAACCGTTCACTTCTCCTGATACTGGATCTTTTGCAATACCTGGAGGAGAGGGGATATAACCGATACGCAACTCACCACGCTTGGTGATTTGTTCGATTTCACCAGTAGCCTGCGCTGGCGAAGACAGGGAAAGCAGCATCAGAGCACAGGCTGAAAGATATGAGAGCATACGAAATTTCATGATGGCATCCTTGAAAAAGAAAGAGTGATGATTGAATTCTATAGGGCGGTATGTGTTGTCAGTACTCGGGATAAAAACTCTTGCGTTCTACTTTGAGTTGGTTTTACAAAAACGTGCTCAGGCGAGCCTTGCTCGATAATTTCACCATCCGCCATGAATATCACCCGAGTCGCCACATCGCGTGCGAAGTGCATCTCATGGGTCACGATGATCATGGTCATTCCCTGTTTGACTAAATCACGAATCGTAGTCAAGACCTCACCCACAAGTTCGGGGTCCAGCGCTGAGGTCGGTTCGTCGAAAAGCATCAGTTTCGGACGCATCGCTAACGCGCGTGCAATGGCTGCTCTTTGTTGTTGACCACCGGACAAGCGTGTTGGTTTGACATCACGTTTATCAGAAAGTCCGACCTGCGCTAATAATTGCTCGGCATAGGCAATCGCCTCTGCTTTCGCAATGCCGAGGACGCGGGTCGGACCTTCAATGATATTTTCAAGAATAGTCATGTGGGGAAAGAGATTAAAGTTCTGAAAGACCATCCCCATTTGTGTGCGCAAGTGATTAATCACATGATCGGGTGCAAGTTTGCGTCTGCCAGAAACCGGCTTACTTTCCGCATAACCTACTAGCTTGCCGTTAAAGATCACAGCACCTGAATCGTAAGGCTCTAAAAAATTGATGCATTTCAATAAGGTACTTTTTCCTGAACCACTCGGACCAATAATCGCGATGACCTCACCGGCCTGAACTGTCAGGTCGATATTGCGCAGCACATCGAGTTTGCCGTAGGATTTGTTCAGCGCACTAAGTGTCAACATATCATTGACTGGATCAGATCCAACCTGTGTTTTATCGATGCGACTCATGATGATTTCTGCAAACGCATTTCAAGTCTGCGTGAGAGCCAAATCCAGGGGAATGTGACAGCAAAAAATACGACGGCCAGGAACGTATAAATTTCCAGAGGCCGATAAGTCGAGGCGATTAAATTATTTGACTCTTGAAGCAACTCGTATACTGCGATCGTCGAGGCGAGCGTCGAGAGTTTCATCAGATTTGCGAATTCGTTAATTAAAGGCGGAATCATTTTTTGTGCTGCTTGAGGCAAAATGATTCGCCTGAGCGCTAAACGATAGGACATACCAATTGCGCGTGCAGCCATCAGTTGACCTGTATCGACGGCATTGATACCTGCCCGCACTATTTCCGCAATATAGGCACCCGTATGCGCTCCTAAAGCAATGATGACAGTCGTTTTGGCTTCGAATTGAATACCAGTAAAAATAGGTAAACAATAATAAATCCAGACGATCTGAATGAGTGCAGGCGTTGCACGAAAAAGCTCGACATAAATTGTCGCAGGAAGTCGGACCCATTTGGATTGCGCCTCACGGGCAACGCCTAGCGGAACACCTATTACCAGACCGATTACAGCCGCGATCAGTGTGATCTGCAGCGTCACCATGGCCCCTCTTAGAAAAACAGGCCAATACTGCGAAATCACATGAAATTGCCAGCTATAACCCATGAGTCCACCGTTTTATTTTTAACGAAACCGTTCTGCGAGCAGGCAAAGTATTTCGTACATGAGGGTGGCTGCAACCAAAGCGGTATTTCCGCTTGGATCATAAGCAGGAGCGACTTCCACCACATCCCCGCTAATCCAGTCCAGACCACTTAGGCCGCGCAATAACTGTAGTGTTTCGCGTGTCGTCAGACCACCGATTTCCGGAGTGCCAGTGCCTGGCGTAAAGATCGGGTCCAGGCCATCGACGTCAAGTGAAAGGTAAGCAGGGCCATCGCCAATGACACGTCGCGCTTCGGCGATCACAGCCTCGACGCCTATTCTGTCGAACTCTTCAATGAAGATCACGCGCATACCGTTATCCAGAGAATAGCGCCAGCCTTCATCGGAATTTTGTGCCCCACGAATACCAATTTGTATGGTGCGTTTTGGATCAAGCAGTTTGGCCTCTACGGCACGCCTGAAAGGTGACCCATGATTGAATTTCGACCCGTTATTATCGTCCCAGGTATCTGTATGCGCGTCAATGTGTACCATGCCGATCGGCTGTTTGGGTTGGAGCGCTTGAAATATAGGGTAAGTAATCGAATGATCGCCACCCGCGGTGAGTGCAATTTTCCCAGCGGCAAATAGAGGCTCATAAAAACGGCGAATTTCGTCATGCGAATTTTCCAGGTGATAGATATCTGAAAACGGAACGTCCCCGATATCGCCAATCCGGCATGCATCAAAGGGGTTAAACCCTGTCACATGATGTATCGCACGGGTAAACGATGACATATTGCGAATCTCTCTGGGACCAAATCTGGCTCCCGGCCTTAAGGTCACGCCGCCATCAAAGGGTACGCCCACCAGCGCAATATCCAGATCTTTGAAGTCTGGGCAATACGGTGTTCGCATAAAGGTTGGAATGCCCGTATAGCGCAATTTTTTAATTTCAGTCTGGTCAGTTTTATTTTTCATCACAAGCTAGTTACGTTAAGTTATTTATTGTGTGTAGCAGCAAGTTGCTAGGCAAGAACCATGAATTGCACTTCTAAAGGGTGGTTATCGTTGATGGGTATGATGTCCTGAGGACAGGCAGACATGACAAAAACACAGTCCATCTCCGCTTTAAGTTCGACATAATCACCGGCTTTTGATGCTGGTGCGAGCCATTGCACACTGCAATCCGTGCTCACCGGAATATTCATCCAAAGGTTTAAGGGTTGAGGCACTTCACGCACTCTCAATCCAATGGCTTTGAGTGCAAGGCGCATATTGTCAGCGCAGTTGTCGTGATAGTGTGTGACGCCAAGAGTCTGATAGCGATAGATGTCGCACGCAGCCATCAAGGTGTCGTGAATCCCGGGAGAGGTGTCTTCGAGCAAGGTCATGATGGGTCGGCGATGATTACTGACCAAAGCATCCCCTGATTTTGGGATGATCCGGTCAATCCAGGCGCGTGCGTGCTCCATGGACATGAATTCACTTAAATCATCAGCTTTAAATGCCCAGGTATCGCAAACCTGAGAGCCGTGTGTATTGATGACGCGAATAATCTGTCCACTCTTAAGTCTAACCGCACAGCCTTGGCGCGCAGGTAAGGTATATACATGTCCGGGTATTGCATTGCCATCTTTTGATATGGGTGACGAGAGGGTCAGGTTCGTGCCTGAGGGTTCACCATTGTCTGGTTCAAAGCAGTCATCCGAATGCAATTGAGCTTTCATTTACCCACCTTTAGTAATTTTTAAAAACTAATGTTGTTCTTTTTAATCACAGCACCCCAGCGGTCTGAGTCTTCCTGTGCGGTTTTCTGCAGGGCCTGCGCATTCATCGGCATGGCAATCAGCCCTTTATCCTGAAGGGATTGAATGACTGCAGGATCGGCCAGAATCTCGGCAAAGCTCTCACCCAGTTTATTTACTATGTTTTGAGGTGTGCCTTTCGGTGCATAGATCGCCATCCAGTTGTCAACGTTATAGCCAGGCAGTCCTGCTTCAATGAGGGTCGGTAATTCAGGCATGCTTGGCAAGCGTTTGGTCGAGGCCAGTGCGAGTGCGCGAACCTTTCCGCTATCGAGCAGAGGCTTGGATGCCGCAGCACTGTCAAACATGAACGAAACGTTGCCCGCAACCAGATCGGGTACTGCGGGTGCGCTGCCTTTGTAGGGGACGTGTACTAAGTCAACGCCCACTTGTTCTGCGAACAAGGCTGATTCAAGGTGTGACA
>CANCRX010000108.1 GCA_947380655.1 Alcaligenaceae bacterium
AAAACGGTGCTGACGATTGAGTACTACGATCGGCTGGGAGTGCCCCGTCTCTCATAACCTCAACCTCTCGAACCGCCCGGTGCGGACCCGCATGCCGGGTGGTGTGGCAGGGGCGCAATCAATTATGATTGCCCCCTATGCCGATTAAATACTCTGTCGATTGCGATCCGTTACTCTTTATTACAAATGTTTTATTGAGTTTGAGGGTGTGCTTTGCTTCAATACTGGTTATGCCGATAATCTGCTGTCATAGCTGTTATCAATAACTTTTTACATTTGGGGTGAAAAATGAATAGATTCTTTATGTTTTTTGCACGTAAACATATTTTTTTTCATGATTCATTTAAAGCGGATCGTTATTACTTTATCCCCAAGAAAGGCGATGCGGCGTATGATTTTTCAAAAATTTCAGGGGACATGAAAATGATTGGCCGTGACCTGAAATATTCAATTAATAATGAGTTGTCTCAGCATGGCTAATAGCCATACGAAAGCTAGTGCAAAAGGCGATGGAAAAGAATTAACAGTATCTTCGACTACAACCGATTGTCCAATTCTCCCTATTGAACAGATTGAGCGATTACAGAAAATCGTCCCTCAACGGGTCGAGTGGGTCTTTGAGCAGACTAATGCAGAGTCCTCGTTTCGACGATCTGAGAGTCGTCGAGTCAACACATTGGTTTTTATCGAGAGAACAGCTGGTTTACTGTTTGCCTTGATTGTCGCACTATCTGGTTTAGCGGCTGCTGCGTATTGTGCAACACTTGGGCGTGAACTGACAGCATCGGTTCTAGGTGGGACAACGCTAGTCGGGATGGTTACAGCTTTTATTGTGGCAAAAAAAACTTAACTCTCCGACAAATCAAACACCGCATCAACCGGGACCTGTAAAGCAGTAGCCAGCGCATTTGTCTGCGCCGCCATGGCAATCACAGACTGTAATTCTCCATACTGCCCCTCTGTCATACCCTTGGCACGTGCCGCGGCTGTATGTGAGTGGACGCAGTAACTACAACCGTTAGCCGTCGACACGGCGATATAAATCAGTTCTCGTACTAAGGGTGTCAGTTCACCCTCAGTCATCATGACAGCTTTGAGTTGTTCCCAGGTGTTTCGGAGTTGTTTTGGATTATTTGCCAGTGCGCGCCAGAAATTATTTACAAAATCCGACTTTCTGACTTGGCGGATATCGTCAAAAACTGATTTGAGTTCTGGATGGGCGTTGATCTCTTCGTCTGACCAAAGTTTTGTTGTTGACATGACTGTGCTCCTGAACCTTATGTTTAAGGTTAAAAGAGTAGCAAAATAAATCAATGCCGAGCATATTCATGTGGTTACGGTTTGAATATCAAATAATCCGTTTGAGCTTCAATCCCAAATACACCAAAAAACCAGCCAAGCCCATCACTATCATCACTTCAAAAAATGAACCTTTCAGACCAGGAAGATCTTCCATATTCATACCCATGATTCCAGAGACCAACGTCATAGGTAGAAAAATAACAGTCATGACAGACAGCACTTGTAATTGTTTCGCATTGAGTTCTGCCACGTGTGCAGTTTGCTCGTCCTGGAGTACTTTGGCGCGAATATAAAGACTATCGATCTGCTCAAGAAAGCTAGTTAATTCATTTGAATGATCATGCAGCTGATCCAAGTCATCTCGCGTAAATGCAGGCGTATTGCGTTTTCGCAAATATTTCAAGGCATCGAGTTCAGCTGAAAAATGCCTCCTGATGCGGTTGCACTGGATGCGCAATGTGCCAATTGATTCGTCAGCAGCCAGATCATTTCCGCTAAGAATGATTTCCTCCAGTGAATCGATCCGATCCGCCAGGCGTCTGATAGCAGCCTTGAGCTGGATTGACCTGATGTCGATAATCTGGTGAAAGAGATTGTGCACTGAGTGAGGAAGGATGCGGCCTCTAATTAATTGGTCTTTGGCTTGATCAAGTGTTTTAAGCGGGTGCAGGCGTCCTGTAATCAATAAGGTTGGCGTCAGGTAACACCAGAACGATTCAAAATCTAAACTATTGCTTTTCGTACCCTGCCCGAAATCCATCGTGAAATCTTGCAGATGAAATAAGGCAGCTTGATCAAGTTCTGTAATGGCGTCGTAGCCTACTTCGCCTGTTTCGTTGTGAATGGATTCGGCTAACTCTTCAGGGATCAGTTGCGAGGAATGTAGCCAACGCATGATGCGGGTGTTTGAGAAGTTCAGATGTAGCCAGATAGATTGGCCCGAGCTCAGAAGTTCATCCGTCACGGTATCGGGTGATATTTCTGTCCCGATGCCGTCCTGATTGATTTCCCAGGCAAAAAGTATCCCGTCCGAGGGCACTTTGTCCGGGTCTATCAGGTTAGATAAGGGAATAAAGGCCATAAATGAGCAGGGTAATTATTGATGCGTGACAGTGAAAAGGAATTTTTAAGAAATTAGCAGGTCAACATGACCGAAATGTGAAACTGACTTATTTATTTCATAAAAATGTAATTTTTAAGGGATTTCAACCAGAATTCATAAAACTTTCATGTGTAAGACGTATTCTTGCCTGAGAACACATAGGAGTTACCCATGGCATCCACGATTCAATCCAAAGCCACACCTAAGAAAAAACCAGTGGTTAACAAGCTAGTTGTTGCCAACAAGGCAGCGGCTGCCAAGAAATCCGTGGCTGCTAAGAAAACCGTAGCCGCTCAGAAAGCCGTAGCCGCCAAGAAAACCGTAGCCGCCAAGAAACCCGTGGCTGCCAAGAAACCCGTAGTCACTAAAAAAGCGACCACTAAAACCTTCGCGCAACGCGCTCAGGACGAGTTGATCGATAGCTACGACGAAGAATTCGAAATGGAGCTGGACGATAATCGTCTGGATGAACTCCTGATGGAAATGCCAGAGCAAGGACCTGTTCCGGAGGGCTCTCTCGATCGACGTATTTATTTCAGAGAGTTATTCAGACTGCAGGGCGAGCTGGTTAAATTGCAAGACTGGGTCGTTGAAAAAAAGTTAAAAGTGGTTGTGCTCTTCGAGGGGCGTGACGCAGCAGGCAAGGGAGGTGCGATCAAGCGTATTACTCAGCGCCTTAACCCCCGCGTTTGTCGTGTGGCGGCCTTGCCCGCGCCAAGCGAGCGCGAGCGCACGCAGTGGTATTTCCAGCGTTATGTACCGTACCTCCCTGCTGGAGGTGAGATGGTCTTGTTTGACCGGAGTTGGTATAACCGTGCCGGTGTGGAACGCGTGATGGGATTCTGTAATGACGAAGAATATGAAGAATTCTTTCGTAGCGTCCCGGAGTTTGAAAAAATGCTGGTCCGATCCGGCATCATATTGATCAAGTACTGGTTTTCGATTACCGATGACGAACAGCATATGCGCTTTACCATGCGTATCCGTGATCCACTTAAGCAATGGAAGTTGAGTCCGATGGATCTCGAATCGCGCCGTCGGTGGGAGGCCTATACCAAAGCGAAAGAGGTGATGCTTGAGCGTACCCACATGCCAGAATCACCGTGGTGGATCGTCGATGGAGTTGATAAAAAAAGTGCGCGACTAAATTGTATCCAGCATTTACTGGATCAAATAGAATATCAGGAAGTCATTCACCCGGCTATTACGTTACCTGAGCGTGTGCACAATCCTGACTACACGCGACACCCAGTACCCGCCACAATGTATGTACCTGATAAATATTAAATGGAATTCATAAAAAACTTCGATCTGGTTTCGCTACTTGATACGATTGTCAGCATTTCGGCGGCCTTCATTCTGGGCGGATTAATCGGCCTGGAAAGGCAATATCGTCAGCGCACTGCAGGTTTACGTACCAACGTGCTTGTAGCGTTGGGTGCGGCGATCTTTGTGGATATCGCCAATCGACTGCACGGACATGAGGGGGCGGTGCATGTCATCGCTTACGTCGTGTCGGGGATTGGCTTTCTGGGAGCTGGTGTGATTATGCGCGAGGAGGGCAATGTCCGTGGTTTGAATACGGCGGCAACCCTCTGGTGTTCAGGTGCGGTAGGCGCCTGTGCAGGTGCTGATCTGATCGCTGAGGCGTGTATCGCAACGGCCTTTGTTCTGGCTGCCAATACCTTGTTACGCCCTGTAGGCAACCTCATCAACAAGCAACCACTTGACTCGACTTCCGTTGAGGTCACGCATACAGTTTCAGTGATTGCACCGATAGCGGATCAAAAAGATGCATTGAAATTACTAGAGTCTGTTTTGGATGATGCAAATTATGCATTCAGTAATCTTGAAATTAAGGCCTTTGGTGATGATGCTGTAATTATTGAGGCGGTGTTAGCCGCCTCCTCTGTCCATGGCGAAGACCTGGATGTGCTGGTTGCAAAAATTGCCAAGCCTGCATACATCAGTCAAGCGTACTGGACGCCAAGCACGACGTCTTGATTGTTAAGTCCGCTTGTTTTAGTTGCTGGTTTAACACTTCAATCACTTCGTACAAGGCATTATTTTTAATCTTTGAAACGGACGCTTGAAACTGATCCAGATTTTCGATCAGCTTCAGCGTACTTTTTCTGATGCTGCGAAGCGAGGGTACAACAATACCTAGGCCGCGTTCGCGTATCCATTCCGTGTTGTAGCGCTCTTGTGGCATGGTCCAGGCGTTTTCGATTGTGATGACTGGCAAGCCCATCTGAATAGCTTCGCTGATACTGCCAGGACCAGGCTTACCAATAAAAAAATCGCCTAAAGCGAAGTAACGCTCAACGTTTGTACTGAAGCCCACCGCCAGATGCTTTGCGAGGGTAGTTTGTAGACCGATTTTTTCTGCCAGTAAGCTGTTATGTCCACACATTAAAATCAGCTGAGTGTCCTGTAATGCTTTGCCGATACGCAGCATATCTGCAGAACCATGACCACCAAACATCACGATACCAACAGGTTTTGCAGGATCAAACCCTAGTTTCTTGAGTTCTTCTACACGATCCAGATTCTGCGGTTGATGAAATGAAGGTTTTAGAATCATTCCGGAGCTCTGAGTCAACTGATCGGCTGTGTATCCTTCCGCGAACGCTTGCTCGAGCGCTTTAGCGCTCCCGCAAACAATGTGCTGATCTAGACCGGGTTCTATCCAGAAATGAGGTGGATAGTCTGCGATGTCTGTCAGGATGGTTACAAACGGTACTTCAGGCATCCTGGATTTAACAGACTGAAAAATAACCTTATTAAAATTTGGAACTAATGAGACAACAAGGTCTGAGCGATTGGCCTCCCAATAGCGTTCCAGCCGACGTAACATCGCAGCATGTCCAATTCGAATCATCGCCTGAAGTACCTTGAGTTCTGTCGCGAGCCCAAGCGTCCATCCGCGTTTGAGTCGCATGTTATATAAGTCCTCTGGGGCGAGTCCTGTGCGCTTTCGAAAGATAGCTTTGGGATCGAGCACTTCAAACAGATTGACTAACCGTACCTCCCAATCACGGTTTTGCAGCTTAATCGCCTCTTGCAATGCCGTGGCAGCGGAGCGATGTCCGCCGCCTGCATTGAAATAAATCAAATCTATTTTTTTTGTCATATTCAGTCGATCAATTGACCGTTCTCATGGAAAGGATATGGCCCATCGTGTGGACCGACATAAGCTAAATGTGTAACAACCCCTTGATCCGCATGCCAGGCAAAAACACGAAACGCCGGCGGTTCCAGAGTCCAGGCCGAAGGACCGTTTTCACTTAGGTCCAGACTGACTTGATGCGCAGGAGAGGGCGTTGTACTGGCGATTGTTCCTGCAAATCTGACATCGATCGCACGGTGTAAATGTCCACAAATAACCCTCTCAACATTTGTATAACCAGACAATAGATCGCTTAGTTCAGCTTGTCCGCTGAGCAAGCCAATACGATCCATGTGACCAATCATTGTCTGAAAGGGTGGGTGATGCATAGCGACCACGACGGGTTGGTCGCGATAGACATCGAGTTTTTCTGCTAGCCAATTCAATCTTTCAGCACATAATGCACCAGAACTTTCACCAGGCATCGTGGTGTCCAGTGCAAGTAGCATTAATTTTCCAATCGGCATTTCGTATTGCACATAGCCTGATTGGCCGAGGTAGGAATGATCCGAAAATACTACGCGCAAATTATCCCTGTCATCGTGATTGCCGGGCATCAGATAGACAGGCATGTCTAAAGGCTCGATAAGCCTTGCCAGATGTTCGTACTCCTGAATCCTTCCAAAATCGGTCAGGTCTCCGGTCATGACGACTGCTTCGGGCTTCTGGGGTAAGGCCATAATCGCATTGACTGCACGCTCGAGATAGGGTGCAGTATCTAATCTACGATAAGCCAGTCTGCCAGGCTCTCGAATGTGTGTATCTGACAGTTGTATAAACTGAATACTCATAAAGTCTCTGCTCCCCGCATTAATCTTTCTGTTTTGAAGTTGACCGACACACGATCATTTATTTTGAGAGGGCAGGTGCTGGATACGTCAGCGGTAATCATCTGTTGGCCTTCAACAGCAATGCGTAATTGAATCCTGTCTCCCATGAAACTGCGCATGTGAACTGTTCCTCGTGCACCTAATTGGTCGGGAGTCTGAAGCTCTAGATCTTCTGGGCGAAGCAACAATTCAGAACCTAATGATGGGTGAACGTTTATTGTTAAGTCGCCTATGCAAAGAATTCCAGCTGCTGTATGTTCCTGACTACGATGGAGAACATTGACACTGCCAAGGAATTTTGCAACAAAGGAGTGTTGTGGTGAGCGATACAAGCTTTCTGCATCACCAATCTGAATGATTTTTCCTGCGTTCATGACAGCAAGCCTGTCGGCAATTGCCATGGCTTCCTGTTGATCGTGCGTGACGTGCACTGCTGTAATGTTGAGTCTGCGCAACAACTCTGCAAGTTCGTCTCGTAAGGCTATTTTAAGTTTTGCGTCCAGAGCAGTCAGTGGTTCATCTAGAAGTAGCACGCGTGGCTGTGCTGCGACTGCTCGCGCTAAGGCGACGCGTTGCCGCTGTCCGCCTGATAATTCGCTTGGGTGTTTGTGCTCGTGTCCATTGAGTCTGACCAGATCAACCAAGTCGTTTACGATTTTTTTCCGTTCTTGTTCTGGTAAGCCTCGAACACGTGGACCATACTCAATGTTGCGATAGACGTTCATTTGTGGAAATAAGGCGTAATGTTGAAACACCATACCAACGTGACGAAGTTCAACTGGCTTGGCCGTTACATCCTGATCACCAAAAAAAATGCGACCGCCCTGATCCATGCTTTCCAATCCAGCGATCAGTCTGAGTAAAGTTGTTTTGCCACAGCCAGAGGGGCCAAGCAGAGCCATTACTTCGCCGGGCTCAATCCGTAGATTTGTCGTGCTCAGGCCGCGCGTACCATCTGGAAATGTTTTGGCGCAGTCCTTGACTTCAACGGCGATTTGTTCAAGTTTCATATTTTTTTTGTATTACTTTCGCGGCATATTGCAGCAGTGACAACAGTGGCAATACGATCAGAAAGAACATCAGGGTGTAGGCGGAACCGACTTCTATGCGCATAGAGGCATAGCTATCCGCGAGGCCTACAGGCAGCGTGCGGGTCAATGGGGTGTGCAGCATCCAGGTCAGATTGAATTCACCAATCGATAAGGTAAAGACCATTAAACTTCCAGCAACGATGGCTGGAAATACTGCAGGAACCAGTACGCCTAAAAATCTTTTTCTAAAGTTCGCACCAAGTGAACGTGCCGCTTCTTCTAGAGCAGATAGTTCGGGATGTTGAAAAGCCGCAGCAACTGTTCTGACCATAAACGGCAAAGTAAAGACCATATGTCCAACCAGAATAAAGCAGAAACTTTGCCGGAAGTCTCTCCAGGTTCCATAGGCCATAATCAGTGCCAGCCCTGTTGCTAAGCCAGGTACCGCAACGGGCAGAATCAATAACTCTTCAAAAAACCGAGCCCAGCGAGATCGACTGCGTGCCAGTGCGTAGGCACAAGGAACGCCGATCACTATGTTGCCGACCGCGCAGCATAATGCAAGCAATAATGACCAGTGAACCGTAGAGCCATATTGCGCCCAGACCTGACTCAGCCAACGTGTCGTCAAGCCGCTTGAAATACCCTGGCTGTAGTTATTCACAATCCCGGCCATGACCGAGAGCACCATGGGTGTGAGCATGAAGAGGACCACGATGACAGTCAGGGTCGCGAGAATAGGCGATCCTCGACTGCTTTTGAAGGATTGTTTGGCCATTTAGGTTCCCACCATCAAGCCTGTGCGGCGACGGGCGATATACAGGGAGAGCCAAGTAAACAAACCAAGCGTCATGGAGAGCGATGCGGCGAGTGGAAAATTTGCGTAGTTGGTGAATTCAGAATAGATCGTGATGGGGAGTACTTCAAATTTACTGGCTAAGGTAAAGGCGGTACCAAAAGCCCCCATAGCCGTTGCGAAGACGATCGCTGCGCAGGCCGAGGTGGTGTGATTGAGCTGCGGGAGCCAGACATCGAGCAGAATACGTGTCCGGGAGGCCCCCATTGAACGTGCTGCTTCCTCGAGTGCGGGATCCATGGCTTGCGCCGCGGCTGCATAAGAGGCGATCGCACGTGGCAAGGAGAAGTACAAATAAGCCAGAAATAAGCCTGATAAACCGTAGGCAAAACTCATACGACCTAGCCCAGACCACTCGGAGAGGTCTGCGAGTAACCCTTGCCTGCCACCCATCAAAATCATAAAAAAACCAACAATGACACCAGGAAATGAAAGAGGCAGTGTCAGAAGTGATAACAGTATTGATTTTCCGAAAAAAGCATGTCTGGCGAGGAATAGACCGACCGCACTTCCTAGCAAGAGGGTAATCAACGTGATGCTCAAGGAGAGAGCCAGCGTATTGACCAGACTCATTGCATAGCGTGAGTCAGTAAGCACTGCGAAGTAGGTCTCCCAACCTTTAGAAGCAGGTAGCGTGACGAGTATCGACACCGGCAGTAACCAAAACACTGCAAAAAATATTACGGCTGGTGCGATACACAGTCGCAGAGACCTGGTAGCCACGTTGATTGGCGGATAGTTTATTTAACTTGCTTCAGATATGCGTCTGAAAATGCCTTTTGTACAGCGGCCATTTTTGCGTAGTCGACAGTTGTGGCACGCGCGTATTCAGCTTCTGGTAAAAAGCGGGATTGGGCTTCCTTTGACATGGCCGAAGCACGAACCGGGCGCAAATAGGCATTTGCCCAGATAGCCTGACCTTCATCGGATAAAACAAAATCCAGAACCTTTTTACCGTTCTCTGCGTTAGGGCCTTTATTGACGAGACTCATCACGTAAGGAACGACGACCGTGCCTTCAGTTGGTATAACAAAGTCGATATTTGCTTGGTCTTTATATTTTGCGCGGTAGGCGTTGAAATCGTAATCAAGCAAGATGGGGATTTCACCTGAAAGAACGCGTGCGTAGGATGTTTGTTTCGGAACGATAGGCTCGTTATTTTGCAGGGCATTGAAGTACTCAATTGCAGGACCAAAATTATCCAGTGATCCACCGCGTGCCTGATTAATCGCTACTGCTCCCACATACCCCACAAAAGCTGAGGCAGGATCCAGATAGCCAATCATGCCTTTGTACTCAGGCTTGAGCAGATCTGCCCAAGATTTTGGAACAGGTTTGCCTTTTAACGCATCCTTATTGACCATAAAGCCCAGTGTGCCTGAGTGAATGGTGAACCAATTTGCCTGATCGTCCTTTAAACCCGCAGGAATTTGATCCCAGCCCTTTGGTTGATAGGGAGTCACTACACTATCTTTTGCAGCTTGGATGCCAAAGGTGACACCTAAGTAGGTGACGTCAGCAACCGGACTATTTTTTTCAGCAATCAGTTGCGCGAGTGATTGACCGGAGTTTTTGTTGTCCGCGGGCACAGTAATGCCCGTTTTTTCCTTGATTGCTTTGAGTGCGGTGCCCCAGTCTGCCCATTCAGGAGGGCAGTTGTAGCAAATGGCGGATTGTGCAAATGCAGTTCCAGATATCAATACAAATGAAGCGGCTAAAGCACTTAAGGCAGCTTTAATTAATTTTTTCACGTATTTCTCCATGTCTTGCGCGATGACATATCACTAAAGATCATGTTTATTATCCGTAATGAAAATAAC
>CANCRX010000109.1 GCA_947380655.1 Alcaligenaceae bacterium
TCATATGGGGCGAGTCGATGCGAATCTTGGCATCGATCATCAGCACTTCCAGGATTTCTGTCGATTACTAGAATTACCGGGCTTCATGGTCAAGGTCAGCGGCATCGATCGCATCGATTCCAAGCCTCCATACGAACAAGGTATTCCATTCGCCAAGTACCTAGTGCGCAATTATCCTGATCAATGCATCTGGGGCAGCGACTGGCCTCATCCTAACCACACACATGTTCCTGATGATGGCATGCTGATTGACTCACTTGCACTGATTGCACCCAAACCCGATCTGCTTCATCAGGTCCTGGTCGATAACCCACAAAAACTCTATCGCTTTACAGCTTGAAGGAGCGCAACATGACAGGTCGTATTGAGGGTAAAGTCGCACTCATCATGGGTGCGGGTTCGGTCGGTCCGGGCTGGGGCAATGGTCGTGCCATTGCCACCCGTTTCGCTGAAGAAGGCGCAAAAATTTTCGGCGTAGATCGTGATCTCGATCGCATGGCTGAAACCATCGAACGCGTCAAAGCAGCGGGCGCGGAAATAGAAACTGCATTTTGTGATGTCACTTCTCATCAAAGTATTCAGGATGCTGTGGCAGCCTGTGTAGCGCGTTTTGGCCGCATCGACATCCTCGTCAACAACGTGGGTGGCTCAGCCGCTGGCGGTCCGGTAGAAATGTCAGAAGAAGTCTGGGATTCACAAGTCGATACAAATTTGAAAAGCGTTTTCCTCACCTGCAAACACGTATTGCCGATCATGGAAAAACAAGGCAGTGGCGCCATCATTAATATGGCCTCTACTTCTGGAACACGCTGGACAGGATCAGCTCAGGTTGCTTATGCAGCGACTAAAGCGGGTGTCATCCAGATGTCCAAAGTCATCGCCATCCAGTATGCAAAAAAAGGCATTCGAGTCAATACTGTTGTGCCTGGACAGTTGCATACCCCCATGGTTGAAGTCCGCCTGGCAGGACAGCGTGCGGGTGGCGATGTCACAAAGCTACTGGAACAGCGCCAGGCGCGTATTCCCCTACCCTTCATGGGCGATGGTCGAGATACCGCCAATGCGGCGCTATATCTGGCATCGGACGAAGCGCGCTTTGTCACAGGTACAGAAATAGTTGTCGATGGTGGAATGTCGGTACGTTGCGGTTAATGCTGGAGACAACGAAATGAACACATTCAAAGCATTTAAATTATTGTCACAGCTTGTCGGTGTAACGGTATTAACGGCAGCGAGCCTCAATACCTTCGCCCAAACAAAATCGATACGCATGATCGTGGCCTTTCCTCCAGGTGGTCCAGTTGATTTTGTTGCGCGCAGCATCAGCGAAACGCTTGGCAAAGAGCTCGGGCAGACCGTTATTGTCGAAAACAAACCCGGCGCCAATGGAATCATCGCTGCCGAATATGTCATTAAGTCTCCACCAGACGGCTCTGTTATCTGGTTTACGAGTGCAGGAGCTGTCGCAATTAATCCGGGGCTTTACCCCAAACTGCCCTATAACCCCCTTACCGATTTAGCTCCGATATCGCTGGTTTCACGCAATGACGAGTTACTCGTGGTCAACCCAGGCAACCCTGCCACAGGTCCCAAAGACTTTGTTGATCATGCAATGAAACAACGTACCACGATGGCATCGTCTGGCATGGGAAGTGTTCCACATTTGGCCTCAGCATTATTGGGTGATGCAACCAAAGCGCAATTAGTCGATGTGCCTTACAAAGGTGCCGCGCCAGCGATCACTGACGTCATGGCTGGACATGTCGATGCTTTTTTTGGTGACGTGCCCGGCCTGATCAATAACATTCGCGCGGGAAAATTAAAACCGATCGCGATGGCTGCCGATCAGCGCCATCCGTTGTTGCCTGAGATCAAAACTTTCAAGGAGATCGGCATCGAGGGCGTTGACTCAGATAACTGGTATGCCTTATTTACTGCAAAAGACACACCCGTTACAGAAATCTCCCGCCTCAATCAAGCTGTGGTCCGTACTCTGGATACAGAATCAGTCAAGCAACGCTTACTGAACTCAGGCACGCTTCCAGCAAGCTCAACTCCGCAACAGCTAGGTGAGCTTTTAAAGAAAGATACGGAAAAATGGGCCCGAGTGATCCGTGAGAAAAATATAAAACCTGACTGACAGCAAGACTCACTCAATATCTGACAGGCTTAGAGATTGAGTGATACAAATCTAAGCAGACATCATATCCAGGCAGGTTCGTGCCACGACTTTAGTGGCACGTCGCAAGTCTTCGAGCTCAAGCCTTTCATCGGGTTGTTTAGCACGGCTTTCCTCAACGGTTCGTGGGCCTGCACCATACAAAACGACCGGAATTCCTGCTTCGCAATACAAACGCGCATCAGCGTAAAGTGGAGTGCCGCACGCGGGTATTTTTTCACCGAACATTTTTTCAGCGTGCTGCTGCAAGGCCGTCACAAGGGCATCGCTTCCTGGCAAGGGCTTGAGGGCACGCGCTAATAAAATACGACGTGTCTCAACAGAGATACCAGGAATTGATTTCCAGACCTGGTCAATCGTTGTGCGAATGTCCTGCTCAACCGTATCAGGGTCTTCTTCGGGGATCATGCGGCGATCAAGTTTTAAGACAACCTTACCTGGAATCACGTTGGTGTTGGTGCCACCTTGTATCAGACCGATATTCAGGTAGGGATGATTAATACCGGGAACGGTGCTTGAAATAGATTTATATTTTTCGTTCAAACCATACAAAGCGTTCATGATCTTTACCGCAGCCTGAAGTGCATCGACACCAGAGGTCGGTACCGCAGCGTGTCCCATCTTGCCATGGACAGTCACCTCAAACTGCAAACAACCATTATGTGCCGTAATGATCTGATAGCTGAAGCCTGCAGCGATCGCCAGGTCAGGCTTTGTGAGATTGTTTTTCAACAACCATCCCGGCCCTAACTCCCCACCAAATTCTTCATCATAAGTAAATTGCATTTCAATACGTCCCGCAAGCGGTACGCCCAGCGCCTCGAGTGCACGGACAGCAAATACATATGTTGAAAAATCACATTTACTGACTGCAGCAGCACGACCGTAAATACGGCCATCGTGAATCTCGCCTGCGTAGGGAGGATAAGTCCAACCATCGCCCGGAGGGACTACGTCACCATGTGCATTCAGTGCAAGGGTCTTGCCACCCGGCCCATACTGGCGCTTAACGATCAGATTCGTGATGGACTCCAGTCCTGCATCGACAACAACAGACTCAGGCACAGCGTAGGCCTCGGCATTCATATCGAACGCTTTCAACAATTGCGCCGTATGCAGTGCATGCGGCGTGTTGTTACCTGGTGGCGTATCGGTGGGGACCTGAATCACCGCCTGCAGGAATTTAACCTGTTCATCAAAATGCGCATCGATCCAGTGATCAAGTTTTGCGTAAAGTGCGTTTTTGTTGCTATCGCTCATTTAATATCGCCTGAATTTTAAATTTATTTAGTACTAGCTAAATCAGTTTGAAACCCATCAAGCAGAGCCATAAAAGCCTGCGTCGCTAACGCTGCATCTTCTGCGGAAATAATTTCCAGAGGGTTATGGCTGATCCCACGATTGCCCCCACGCACAAATAGCATCGCTTGCGGCATGATGGTGTGGAGTTTCATCGCATCGTGCCCTGCACCACTGTTGAGTTTAAATATAGGTTGACCCACCGATTGAACAGCGCGCTCCCATCGCTGTTGGAGCTGAGGATCTGAAGGTGCAGCAGAGGCCCGCATCACCTCCGTGAAATCAAAATGAACCCCGCGACGCTCAGCGATGACGTGAGCCTGCGCCAAAATATCATTGACTAAGGCGTCGCGCTGATGATCAAAGGGTGCTCGCATATCCAGCGTAAACAAGCACTCGCCAGGAATCACATTAATTGAACCACCTGGCACCTGCATCTGCCCCACGGTCGCCACAGAGCCATCATCTTGTCGCGCACGGGTTTCAGCCATCAGGCTAATCTCAGCGGCTGCAAGCAACGCATCCTGGCGCATATTCATCGGCGTAGTACCTGCGTGCGCAGCCAAACCTGTTATTTTGCAGGTCGCGCGGACACCGGCGTTAATCGAAGTCACCACACCAAGCGGCAAGTTACCCTCACAGAGGATTGGACCTTGCTCGATATGTGCCTCGACAAAGCCAAGATATTTGGAAGGATCGCGTTTGAGCTGAGTGATATCCGCTATATCTCCTGATAACCCCGCAGTCTGCATGGCTTGCTTCATCGTCACACCATCGGCATCCTGCTGCGCCAGCCAGGTCGGATCAAAGTCTCCAGTCAAGGCACCCGAAGCAAGAAAGGTCGCGCGAAATCTCTGACCTTCTTCTTCTGAAAAGCCTACAACTTCAAAATCAAAAGGTAACCGTCGTTTCTGACGGACTAGCTCGGCAACACATGCAACGGGAATCAGTATCCCGAGTCGGCCATCATATTTACCGCCATTTCGTACGGTATCGTAATGTGAACCTGTGAGCAGGGTTTTAACCGGGACACAGCTGTCCTGAGAATCCGTACTGGAATGAGCGCTACGATAAATTCCGACCACGTTACCCACTGCGTCTGTAGTCACCTCATCAAATCCAGCTTCACGCATGATGGCCTGCAGTTCTGCAGCAGTCTTTATGTGTGCAGGAGTCAGATAGGTACAGGTAAGCTGATTTTTTTCAGCCCATTGAGGCTCACTGAATTGAGCCAATTGTTCGGACCAATCCATAATACTTTTACCAGAACTCAACATGTTCTTAGCTCTCATTAATGTGCTGAAATAGGTGGCATTAATGCCAGTTGCATATCTGTAAGTGATGAGTCCAGTTGAAGGTTAGCCTCAACGTTGTTCAAGTGTTTTTCCATGACTTGTCCTGCTAATTCGACGTTCTTACTTTCAATAGCACCGAGCAATTCCAGATGTTCATTGGAAGAATGCTCCGCTGACCTGCTTGTTTGGTAAAGCATGATAGCCAGAGTTGTTCGAGATATAAGCTGACCCAATACTTCAGCTAAAACGTTATTTCCTGTTAGTTGGGCAATAAGCACATGAAAGTCTGCAAGCAACCTTGAGCGGCCACGCACATCAGATTTTAAGCAGGCCTGTTGCTCGGCTTTAAGGTGGTCACGCATCAGCTTAATATCGGTTTTTGTGACAGTTCTGGTGAACTCCTTAATCATAGACACTTCAATAAAACGACGGATTGCGAAAATTTCACGTGTTTCCTGAACGGATGGCATAGCAACCGAAGCACCCTTTGCGGGTTCAAGCTTGACGAGACGCTCTCTCTCCAGTCGAATCAAAGCTTGCCTGACAATTGTTCGCGATACACCAAACATCGTGGCAAGATTTTGTTCAACTAATTTAGTACCAGCAGAAAGACGATGCTCAATAATGGCGTCTGTGATTGCAGCGGCAACCTTATCGGTTACGCTGCTGGAATTTATTTCAACAGTTTTCATGATTAATCGTGAATCGAAGATAGAAACTGTTTTAGTTCAGCAGTCTGCGGATTACCAAACAAGTCTGCTGGTGTTCCAATCTCATGAACACGCCCCTGATGCATAAAAACCACTCGATCACTTACGCGACGGGCAAAACTCATTTCATGTGTCACCATCAGCAATGTCATGCCCTCTTCTGCCAGACTTTCGACCACACGCAAAACCTCTCCGACTAGTTCTGGATCAAGAGCAGAGGTAATTTCATCACACAGCAGTACTGAAGGGCTCATTGCAAGTGCCCGCGCAATCGCAACACGCTGCTGCTGCCCACCAGAGAGCTGGTCTGGGAACGCATCAAACTTATCACTCAGACCGACTCGATCAAGTAACTGCTGGGCACGTGCATGCGCCTGAGCAGAAGTTTCTTTTTTAACTAGTGTTGGCGCAAGCATGATGTTGCGACCGACAGTTAAATGCGGAAATAGGTTAAAACTTTGAAAAATCATCCCTACGCGCTGCCTCAACGCACGCATAGCTGAACCATCATGATGCAGTAAAGGTAATTGATCCACGCTCAAGGAGCCAGCGTCGAACGCTTCAAGCCCATTGATGCAGCGCAAAAGCGTGCTTTTACCTGAACCGCTTTTACCAATAATGGCAATGACCTCTCCAGGTGCGACATCTAAATCAATGCCTTTAAGAACCTCGTTGCTGCCAAAGGATTTGCGCAAGGCGCCAATCTGGACGATTGCAGGAGCGTGGATAGTTTCAGTTCCTTGCATGGAGTTTTCCTTCTAGCGCACGCGCATATAGACTAATTGGGTAACACAGGACAAAATAAAGTAACGCGACACAGCTATAAACTAGAAACGGTTTAAAGGTCGCGTTGGTAATCATGGAACCAGCTTTGGTTAATTCAATAAAACCAATGAGCGAAGCTAGCGCCGTACCTTTTACAACTTGAACGAGAAAACCAACAGTCGGAGGAATAGCAATTTTGACGGCTTGAGGCAAAATGACGTACTGCATTTGCTCCCGAAAATTCAATGCCAAGCTTTGAGCTGCCTCCCACTGGCCCTTAGGAATGGAGTTCACGCAACCGCGCCATATCTCTACAAGAAAAGCACTGGTATAAAGCGTTAACGCCAAACTAGCGGCGACCCAGGGTGAGAGCTCTACGCCAAACAATGCCAATCCAAAATAAGCGAGAAACAACTGCATCAGCAAAGGCGTACCTTGAAATAGTTGGATGTAGCCGGCGACAAAGGTTTGCGCCCCTCGAAATCTAGACATCCGCAGAACCAGGAGTGCCACACCGACCAGACCGCCACCAACAAAAGCGACAACGGAAAGAGCTACCGTCCAGCGCATTGCCAGCAAGAGATTGCGAAAAATATCCCAGAGTGTGAAATCAACCACGGCGAGCTCCAAAGAAATAACGCGGACCAGCCCAGTTAAGCAATGCTCTTACTCCAATGGAGAGCAATAAATAAATCGCGGTTGCCACGATATATGCCTCAAACGCTCGGAAATTTCGGCTTTGAATGAGGTTAGCTACAAAACTTAATTCAGGCGTCGAGATCTGTCCGCACACTGCAGACCCAAGCATCACGATAATGATCTGACTAACTAATGCTGGCCAAACTTTTTTAAGTGCTGGAGGCAAAATGATGCGTGTAAAAATCTGAAAACGATTGAGTGCCAAACTAAGTCCGGCTTCGATCTGACCTTTGGGTGTTGCCTGTATACCGGCCCGGATAATCTCGGTTGCATACGCACCCAGATTAATTACCATCGCAATGACTGAGGCTGATTCAGGACTTAATCTAATGCCTGCCATCGGCAAACCAAAAAAAATAAAAAATAACTGTACGATAAAAGGCGTATTACGAATGAACTCTACGTAAACACCAGCAACCCATTTCAGCCATAATGGTCCGCTTAAGCGCGCCCAGGCAAATACAACACCAATCAACACACCAAGCACAGCCGAAATCACTGTCAGCCCTAAGGTCCAGAGAACCCCAGAGACCAGTAGCGGCCATTGGGATAGAACTGCAGCAAAATCGAGCGCAATACGCACAGTTAATTTCCTAAATCAAAAATGCTACTCAGCTTTTACAAACTGAGTAGCAAAACAAACGCAAATTACTTAGGTAAATCACCAGCAGGACGCTTGAGCCATTTTTCACTTAATTTATTGATATCACCAGAGGCGACACCTGCAGCGATAATTTCATTGACCTTCATACGCAAAGCATCTTCGCCTTTAGCAACACCAACGAAATTAGGGCTATCTTTGAGCAGCAGTTTGAACTCTGTTTGCATCTGAGGCGTACGTTGCATCATATTTTCTGCTACGGACACCCCCGTGGCCACCAGATTTACTTGCCCCGAGGTGTATGCAGAAACGGTCGCATTGTTATCCTCAAATCGCTTCAAGTCTGCTTTTTCAGGAGCTACTTTGCTGAGTTCAGTATCCTCAAGTGCACCGCGCGTCACGCTAATCGACTTACCTGCCAGATCTGCAAAGCTTTTAACCGAAAGGCTCTTCGGGCCGAAAACAGCCTGAAAATAAGGCGAATATGCAGAGGTAAAGTCAATGACGGCCATACGTTCAGGATTTTTACCTAACGTCGAAATGACAAGGTCTGCGCGCTTTGTCTGAAGGTACGGAATACGGTTAGCACTCGTAACAACGATGAGTTCAACTTTAACGCCCATTTTTTGACCAATGTAATTGGCCATATCAACGTCCAAACCCTGTGGCTTTAAGTCTGGACCGACAAAACCATAAGGAGGAAAATCCGTAGGAATAGCAATCTTGATTTCCTTAGCTTTCATCACATTGTCCAATGCACTTTGTGCTTGCACACTGCCCGAAAAAGCTATGCCCAATGTTGCCGCTGCAGTGGCGACAACTAACAGGCGCTGGATACGACTTTTAAACAGACGAACTTGAGATATCTTAGATTTCAACATTACAACCTCCTTTTTGTATGCAATATCGTATACAAAATTAGATAAGTTCACGACACAGGTAAACCCTATGTCGCGGGGAATTAGGACTTAGATCAATAAAATCAAAGCCCTAGCTATAAATCAATACGTTTTATAAGGCAAAAACTTACCGGACAACACAACATTGACCCGGTCACCCTTTGGATCGGGTTCACGTTTGATGTCCATCGAAAAATCGATCGCACTCATGATGCCGTCACCGAATTCCTCGTGAATCAGCTCTTTGATTGTCGTGCCATACACGCTCACGATTTCATACCAACGATAGATCAGCGGATCGGTTGGCACGGAAGATCGTAATGAGCCTTTGTAAGGCACCACTTGCAGCAGCTTCACCGCTTCGGGTGGCAGAGCGAATGTTTTGCCAATCAGCGTAGCCTGCTCTTTGGTCAGGGTCATCTGACCTAAACAAGCAGCAGTCACCCACTCTTTTGAGAGCTTGAGCTTGCTCGCGACATCGGCCCACTTGATGCCCTTTTGAATCTTCGCCGAATAAATCAGATCCGTCACGTCTTCGCGTGTCATGGGTTTGGCGATTGCCTTGGATGTAGCCATATCTATCTCCTGAGTAAATTAAGCGGTAGCAAAGGTCTTGGACCGATGTACCAGAAAGTCAATCAAATGATTACGTAATTCATAAAACTTCGGGTCATGATGCATCGTTGCGCGTGTGCGATCGCGCGGCAATGGATTTGAAACAATCTCAGCGAGCACTGCACGGGGTCCATTACTCATGAGGAAAATTTTGTCTGATAGCAAGATTGCCTCGTCGACATCGTGTGTGATCATGAAAACCGTCTGCTGCGTTTGACGCACGATGGTCACTAATTCGTCCTGAATATTGCCGCGCGTCAGCGCATCCAGTGCACCAAAGGGCTCATCGAGCAACAACATCTTTGGTTGAATTGCGAACGCGCGCGCGATCCCCACACGTTGTTTCATTCCCCCTGACAATTGCGATGGTTTTTTATTTTCAGAGCCTTGCAGGTGCACCATGTCAATGAATTGCTGAACATGCGCATCAACTTGCGCTGCACTCCAATCTGGCCATTTTGATTTCACCGCAAAGGCGATATTGCCGCGCACAGTCATCCAGGGCATCAGCGCGTGAGACTGAAATACCACGCCACGATCCAGACTGGGACCACTGATCTCACGACCATCGACAAAAGAATGTCCCGCAGTAGGCTCCTCGAGACCGGCAAGCACATTCAAAATGGTAGTCTTGCCGCAGCCGGAGTGACCAATGATGCAAACAAAATCACCGCGATCAATTTCAAAATTCACATCATCGAAAACAACGAGCTCACCTGCTCCGCCGGCGGCGGGAAAAGCTTTACGCAGCCCCTGAACTTTCAAAAATCCTTGCGTCATGTTCAGTCCTTATAGGTCACTGCGCGCTGCAAGCGGGCAAAGCACATATCGAGCAACATCCCGATTACACCAATCAAAAACACTGCGACCAGAATATTGGAGATAGAGAGATTGTTCCATTCGTTCCATACGAAATAACCAATCCCTGTACCGCCGACCAACATTTCGGCCGCCACAATCACGAGCCAGGCGATACCAATTGAAATGCGCATACCCGTCATGATGGTTGGCGCTGCCGCCGGCAAAATAAC
>CANCRX010000110.1 GCA_947380655.1 Alcaligenaceae bacterium
GGGCGGAAATCTGATAACGTTCAGCTTGGCTGAGATGTTTATAGGTCATGGCAATCTTCGACTGGCCGGTCAAGAAGCTTTGAATACTAGAACATTCTCAGCCACTTCACTCAGTTAATCAAAGTTGCACTTCGTACTTGAAACCACCATGTTAAAAAGATGTGAATTTTTAAATAATACTGGTCTAGGCTACGCTGCCACGCTGAAGATATTAACGAGGGCGCGGGCCTCAAATAGCTAATCTATCGATGTTTAACAAACTCGGTCCGTTACTTATCACAGTCTTGTTCAGGTTTTTAGCCTGCCTGCCACTCACCGCGCTCCAAATCCTTGGCTATGGAGCGGGTTGGGTACTCTGGATATTACCTGGCAGTTACAAACGACGCGCGGCTGAAAACTTAGCTATCGCACTGCCTGAGGCCTCGCCACAAATATTGCGCGCATCACTCATTAGCGTGGGTCAATTATTTTTAGAAATGCCCTATTGGCATGTTCGTCAAGGTGAAGCCGAATTAGTCAAACAGGTCCAGTGCGATGGCTGGGACGCGTTTCAAGAGGCGCTTGCGCTCGGCAAAGGTTTGATATTACTCGGCCCGCACGCAGGTAATTTCGAATCACTCGGGGCGATCTATACAAGCAGATTTCCTGCTACGGTATTGTTTCGCCCTCCCAGGATGCAATGGTTGCAGGACTGGATTATCAAAACGAGAACCAGAAAAAACCTCACCATGGCACCGGCTAATCACGTAGGTGTTAGGAGCTTGGTCAAAGCGCTTAAAAGAGGCCAGTCGATCGGCATTCTTCCCGATCAGGTTCCAGTGCATGGCGAAGGGGTTTGGGCACCATTTTTTGGCAAACAGGCCTACACCACCACTCTCGTGCAAAGATTGCAAAGCCTCACCGGCGCACCCATATTCGTTATCGCTGCACAACGCAACGGTATAGGCAAGGGTTATACCGTCAGGTACCAGGCAATGAAAGAGCCTTTATCTAACGATATTGAAATAGCCGCTGCACAATTGAATCTGGCCATGGAAGACATGATTAGGCTGATGCCAACCCAATACCTGTGGGGGTATAACCGATACCGCACACCACGAGTAAAACCTGGCACGGCCGATAGCAAACGTGAATAAGCAGGCAACAAATATGTCAGAGCCATGGACGATTTCATAGTATCGTTTTATTAATAATAAAATTGAAGCATCTCTACATGCAGTCTCTGATATATTTATTCATTAACAGACTGCATTTATTCATAAAATTTAGACCGTAAACTATTTTTCAATCGGGATTAAAAATGATGAAACAATTTTTTATATGCTTGATAGCTCTTGTTTTTTCAGGTTCAGCATTCTCTCAAACCGTTCCGCAACTAGCCAAAGAATGGATCGGTGCAGTCTCCCATACAAATTATGGATTCGGTGGTGAATATAATACTGACAACCATCCTTCAACTGGTCTTAAACATAACTCTTACAATTTACCCAGAACGCTGACTATTCAAGAGCAGGATGGGCAGAGTGTAAAGCTAATTTATAAGACCGAAAAAAAGTCCTTTACCTTGATTGGTACCCTTTCTGTAGATGGCAAACAGCTTGCTGTCGCGAATGAAAATTCTTTCGCTTTGCTAAATGTCACGACTGATACGATTATCGGTTGTGGTACATCCCGTGGAGCCGTTTCTGATCCCTCTTATGAGGATTGGAAAAAAAGCTACGCGACTTGGTGTGTAAGTTTTAAAGCTGTCAAATAGCGGCCAGCGGTTTAGAAAATATTCCAAGGAGTAATCACCCGTGCTACTAGTCACCTCAATCATCGCTGCCGTATTAACTGGCATTTTTATCAAACTGTCATTTGCGGTAATCGGTTTGAGAAGAAAAAATAAAGTAGGCCTGGGCAGTGGTGGTCACGATGATCTTGAAAGAGCAATTCGTGCTCAAGGTAACTTTGCTGAATATGTTCCCTTTGGGATCATCTTGATTGCTTGTCTTGAATTAAACGGCGCGCCCTGGTGGCTAGTTGCCATTCCAGGTGTCACGCTCATTGTTGGCCGTTTAATTCATGCTAAAGGAATTAATGTACCGCCGCCCGATTTCAGCAAACGCATTATGGGAATGAAATTCACTTTCATGACGTTAATAGGCTTGGTTGTTTTGAATTTGGCGTGGTCACTATATGGGTTGGTTAACTAATCACTCTCGCTCTGATTCGCTAACCACCCTTGTTCAAACACAAAACTAAAGACTAGCGGTAATTACTTAAGCTTTTTAAGTTGGTAACACCCTGCAATATTGACCGTGGTAAGCAGCGTAGTGAAACACGCCTCCATTTCGTCTCCTGATATTTCACCAGACAGCGTACCAATATCGCTAGACATGACGTAGCGCTTCCCGTCCTTTCTGAAGGCACCTGCGATCAGATGATTTTCGCCATCGACCAGCTTGGCCTCGCCTTCAAACACACCGCTATTTTGTGTTGATATTTTGATCATTTTCAAGCCTGATTCACCCGCAGCGGTCAATACAGGGGCTTGTTTATTCTGTGCGGTACCGGTTACCGCCCGCATGCCAGATACGCGTTCCCAAGTTCCAACGATATTAGGGTAGTCCGCGCTATATGCCTGCGCAGAGGCTACTAAGGTTAAGAGCAAGGCCAGGGATAATTTTGAGATGATTAATTTCATGTTTGAACTCCGATTTACCAAACTGTTAATAACTGAGGAATCAATAATCTTGATCAGTTGACATCATATCTAAATGTGAAGCGAAAGATAGAAGCGTTATTGCTTCTTGAATTCTTGGCAGGAGGCAACCTTTGGCTTGGCCATTTGCACGTAACAGTTCTGCGTCGTGTTGGCATCAATGATCTTAAACGTAGCCGTGCCATCACTATCAACTAACACACCACCTTGAAAATCTAAGGAGATAGCACCTAAGATAACTTCTTTATAATCCTTTGAAGATATCGTGCCGGCAAAGTTAATACCTTCTTGACGATCAATCACCATTGTCACGAGTTTTTTATCAAAATATATTTCGTTATCTTTTGCATTATTAGGTTGATGGTGCGATCCTGATCCCAGTATCGTGTAAGAAACCATGCTGGTCCAAGTACCAATCATATTGGGTGGTGTCTGTGCCCAAGCTGAAAAGACAAATCCTAAACTGATAACAAGACTTAATAAAGTTTTCATGAGAGTGCTCTTTCTTTAGGATAATTTGTGAAAATAATTCGAATTAATTTACCGTATACAACGGCCATCGTCTAGCGATACCTTGTAAATCACTGTGAGTGCTATAACTTTTAATTCTTAAAAAATGGCGGTCAAATGAAACCCTTAAGTCTCAAAGCGATCGGCACGGCACTGATCCAGATAATTACAGCTTGCACTTCTTTTTCTGCTTTTTCAGAAGTGTCCCTCCCCCCGTTTTATGAGTCAGCTTCAAAGATCAAGCCTGAGGGAAAACTCGGACAAGTCATAAAGAAAGAGAAAGTTGCAACAAAGATTCCAGGTGCACAGGCTTGGCGTATCGCTTACATCTCTTCAGATGTAAATAATCTCAAAACGATTTCAACGGGATTGTTAATTGCGCCAGCAGGAAAGGCCCCGAAAGAAGGTCGCCCAATCGTTTCCTGGTCTCACGGTACGACGGGTAGCGCACAAAACTGTGGACCTTCCCAACAAATCAATCCAGCCGTTGCTCTCAATGAGTATTACCTACCGAATGGAAACTCCTGGACAGATTATGGAGTCCTCTCCTTACCTGAGTTAATCAAAGAAGGCTACGTTATTGTAGCCACCGATTACCAAGGCCTGGGAGGTGGAGGTAAGCATCAGTATTCCGTTGGACAAACACAGGGTAATGATGCCATCAACGCTATTCGTGCTGCGGGAGCCGTTAAGGAAACAGGTGCCGGTAAAAAAGCGTTGCTTTATGGATGGTCACAGGGTGGATACTCGGTTCTCTCTGCGGGTGGCTCAAAGGCCTATCTAGCTCAAAAGGGGACTGCGTTCGATGGGATTGAGGTTGTTGGGATTGTTGCGGTGTCTCCCGTTAATCTGTCAGGAGTTGCTCAGGTCGCCATGCGAAGTAGTGAGAATTCAGATCAGGCATTGGGAAAAATCACTGCTCCCTTATCAGGAAATATTTTTGAATGGGCGCATTTGGCGGCAATGATGTATGGGTTGCAGACCGCCTATCCACACAAGCTGCAACTGACTGACTGGTTTACACCGGAAGGCGCAAAAGTATTTGATGAACTCTCAAACAATAAGTGTTTTCATGTTTTAAGTGATAGCCTGACTTATAGCTACGGGGATCGTTACAAATCTTTAGTTAGGCCTGACCCGGTTAACACCCAAGCATGGATTGATGCATTGATCTCAGGCGGCATTCCAAATAATGCTCCGGTTGCACCCGTGCTAATGTATCGCGGAACCAAGGACGCTGTACCAAAGCCAATGGTCGATATCTACGAAAATCAGATGTGCAAAATCGGTTCGAATGTGAAACATGTTGAACTGGATGGCGCGACTCACTTCACAAGCCCAGTCGAGGCGCAGCAGACTTTCCTACCCTGGTTCAAAGACCGTTTGGCGGGTAAACCTTTGACAAATGCGTGCCCACAAAATTAATCCAACATATATTCTCAAGTTAAGTCCAGTTCAGGCATCTGAAATTGGCTGAACAGTCTTCATGATTTAAGTGCCTGAGCTAATAGACTTGCGAACAAATATTCTGTCATAGCCGTTTACGATACGCCTATCAAACTCTACGTAACCCAGATGCGCATACACACTCTGGCTTTCATGCATCAGCTTATGCGTCGATAGATAAATGGATGTGTAGCCTGATTGTCTAGCTTTAGTTTCCGCGTAAAAAAGTAACTTGCTACCAATACCAAGTCCCTGAGAATTAGGATGTACTGCAATTGTTTCTATACAGAAACCCTCCTGCGTCTCCACCAACACCAACACACCCAGAACAACGCCCTCCTGGGCTGCGACATACACAGCACCCTGCCTAACCAGTGTCTGATAATCATCTAGCATGGGGCCTGGCTGTTTACCTATCCGCAGGATGTAACGCATAAATGCCTGACAAACGCAATCCGTTACTGCTGCGACGTCCTCATCCAGAGCAAGGCGAATATCTATTGGCATATTGGTTTGGGCTGATTGAATATTCATTTCATTATAAGTAAAACGGGCCCATATCCTTCGATTCGAGTACGATCAAGGTGCTTATCATCCGTGTAGATTCAATATCGGCAAACTGTGCAAGCAAAGATATAGCTACTTATGAAAATATCATTGATACTTAACTCTTACAGAGTCGCATTCATCAGCCTGCTTTTGCTTGGACTGGTTAGTTCTGTATGGGCAGGTCCCATACTTGTGGTCGGTCACAAGAATCCTGATAGTGATTCGATATTTTCAGCGATTGCGCTGGCATACCTGAAGTCACAACAAGGCACTCCAGCGATGGCTGTTGCGCAGGGAAAACCGAATCCTGAATCAGATTTTGTATTAAGTTATTTCGGTCTCCAGGCTCCCCCTGTCGTTTCAACAGTTGCAGGTCATAATGTCGCACTTGTTGATCACAATACATATACTCAAGCACCAGACGATATTAAGGCGGCGAAATTAGTAGAAATCATTGATCATCATAATTTAGGTGGCATTGTGACTGAGGATCCCATTACGGCGCTAATACAACCGGTCGGGAGCACGAACACTATTATCTGGGAACTTTACCAACGCGCCGGGATTTCGATCCCTCCTGCTATCGCTGGTGGAATGTTAAGTGCGATTCTCTCTGATACCTTAGCGTTTAAATCACCAACCACCACGAATCTGGATCGTAGAGCCGCACAGAGTCTTGCTGTCACAGCGAGTGTCACTGACATTTCAAAATTCGCTAAACAGATGTTTTTAGCTGGAGAGGCTGATTTAAAAACAGCACCAATTGAAAACTTATTACAGCGTGACTTTAAGATCTTTGACATGAATGGCAATAAAGTTGGAGTAGGTCAATTAGCGGCAGTCAGCTTTGATCTGCTTGAACAACGCAGGGATGCTTTTGTTAGTACGATGCAAGTACTGATGCAAAAGGAAAACTATCAGACGCTCGTCCTGATGCTCACAGATATTCAATCAGATGGCACTGTGCTCATCGTTATTGGTAAAAACCAACAACACATTGCAGATGCATTTAATGTTGCTCTGAAAAATAACTCCTTCTGGGTTGCAGGTGTGACCAGTAGAAAAAAACAAATTATTCCTGTACTGAGTAAAGTTTTTTCTGAACACAATAATTAACCAGTCTTGGTCACGCTTGATGAAAAACATAGAATTTACAAATGCACATGATCCGCATTGGTCTAGCAGTGCTTCAGCAATGACTCGTGATTATTTTTACTGGATGAACGATCAAATTGAGAAAACCTGTATGTTCTCAATTAGTGATGTTGTTGGCATGCCCTTAGATTCATACGTTACGACTGCCGCCAATTACATCTGTCCTCAGGATCAGGCTGAAGCGAAGTTTTATCTTTTAGTACAGGATAAGAATCCAGTTGCAATGGGAGGTTTGAGGCAGTTGCCTTGTGGCGATGCTGAAGTCGTCCGCATTTATACAAAACCGGAACATCGTGGGCATGGTTACGGCAGGATGATGCTTCAAAGACTGATCTCTGACGCACGCACAAGCGGATTTAAAAAACTAAACCTAGATACCGGGATTTTTATGAAAGATGCACAAAAAATGTATCAATCACATGGCTTTATTGAATGTAAGGCTTATGAAGGTGCCGAGCCTCCGGCCCGACTTGTACCCTACTGGCTTTTTATGGAGCTTGATCTTAGTTAGATAAGCCCTGGCAAATTTTCTATTAAATGTTACCTACGACCCAGTCATTTGAGGTCAGATACTGCTCGGATGTTCAGCATCATAGGAATAAATCCGATTAGCAATCCTCCAATGCCTATGATGTTGGTTAACAGATCGAACGATACCGCGCTAATAATCGCGATAAAAACCATAAATGACGCGCTGAGTAATGGCCACCAAATATGTGTCAAAGATGTTTTCAAAGGACCGTTCCATCGCGAACGGTAATACCAGGCACAGGCAAAACCAGCCAAACTCATATAGAAACAAATTTGAAAGCCAATCGCTGAAACTGACTTATCCAGAATGTCTTTAACGGTTGGTAAATAAGAAGATCCAAACAGCAGAATTACACCAAGCAGCCATATCACTAAGGTCGCAATCCACGGTGTTTGCCAGGTAGGGTGAATTTTTGAGTACCGGGGGTGCAAAGCACGGTCACGTGACATCGCGAAGAGTGTTCGGCTGAACTGCAGGATTTGTGTTTCTATCGTCCCGATTGTCGACAAAATGGTAGAGAGTACGGCTAAGTAACTCCACGGTTGCGGGAAGAGTTTATCCGCAATCGCATACAGCACGTTCGTATTGGCTTGGGCAATTTCTTCATCGGTCAACACAATCAGAACAACAATGACGATGATGACATAGAAGAGCAATAAATTAACCATTGACCAAAAAGCACCCTTGCTTGAGGACGAGGGGGTACCTCCTCTGGTTTCCTCGCCCAGATTCATCGTTACGTCCCAACCCCAGTAAAAAAAGATCGCGGTTAAAGCGCCAGTTGCGAAGGTCTCAACGGTAAAAGATAAAGGTGATATCCAACTAATAGAAGGTACGTGCGCGGGTTTCGATCCGTACTCAATAAAAGCACCAATAATTAATGCCAGCACAATCATTAACTCGATCGCCGTCAAAATAAACTGTGCATAACTGGCGTGCTTGATGCCTTTGCTCACAACGATTGTCACAAGGGTGAGCCACAACGCAGCAATGCAAGTCACCCAATCTGTATCCTCAATTTTGCTTGCATCGATCCAGCCTAGGATGGAAAAAACTTTTAACGTCGAGGTCGCCGCAGGGATTGTCGCTGAAACCATAAAAATGACTGACGCCACAAGCAAACCCCAGCCGGCAAAAAATCCCCATCGGGGACCGAATACCATTCCCACCCAAGTATACGTAGCGCCAGCATTGGGTGCCATTTTGTTTAAATTAATAAAGGTAAACAAAATTCCGAACATAATCAGACCGCAGTAAAGAACACTACCGACCGATAGCACGCCTACGGACGCAACAATCACAGCGGTTGTGACAGCCACACTAAAGGCTGGAGCTGAACCTGCGATACCCATTACCGTAGAGGCAAAGGTACCGAGCGAGCCTGTTGCCAATCCACTTTTTTGTGACATGTTTTACCTAAGTGATTAAATTCAAAATAAAACTGTTTTTTGAAAGAGATACTGACGTCTAAAGTCGTAGCTTATAACAGTGGCGATACAATTGATAAATTGATTAAAAAATTAATTAAGCACTAATAAATTTAAAAAATTAATTTTTTGTCTATTCATATGAGTAAAACTATAAAAACTATTTGAGACAACCTGGGGCTCTAAGAATGAAACTAATTCAACAGATTGCTATGACATTGCTCGCAATGATTCCTGCTCACGCAGGAATCACCCAAACACTTTCACCAAGAGAGGTTCCTGCTAAAGCTATCCCAGTCCCAGGCACAGTCAGTCCTGAAATTCAAAAACAGATCGCAGCGCCTTTGACGCCTACATGGAATGTCATACCTACAACCGCAGACGGATGGCGCGAACAAGTTGCCGCAGGAGCGTTAGCTGCAGAGAAAGGAATCCCGGCATTACTAAAAAAACTTAACGTTCGGGTGGAACCAACTGTAATCGATGGCGTAAAGGCTTTCATCATTACCCCTGAGACAATTGCTGAAGAAAATAAAAACAGATTGCTCATACATGTTCATGGAGGTTGCTTTGTGAGCTCTCCTGGACTGTCTGGCACAGTAGAAGGCATCTATATGGCGGGGCTTGAGCACGTCAAAGTAATTTCTGTTGATTATCGTATGCCACCTGACCATCCTTACCCGGCCGCACTGGATGACGCGATGACAGTATGGAGTGCGACGGCAAAAACCCACGACCCTAAAAAAATGGCTATTTTCGGCTCTTCTGCAGGGGGGAATTTGACGCTCGCCATGGTGCTTAGAGCAAAGAGAGACAAACTACCTCTGCCTGCAGCGATTGCCCCGGGGACACCCATGTCGGACTTAACTGGAACGGGCGATTCATTTCAAACCAACAGCATGCTGGATAACGTTTTAGTCGCTTCGGGTGCCAGCTGTGATCAACGCGCTGCACTCTACACCAATGGACACGATCTTAAAGACCCCATGCTATCGCCTGTCTATGGAGATTTGTCTGGTTTCCCTCCTACCATTCTCACTACAGGCACAAGAGATTTGCTGTTAAGCAATACCGTTCGTGTGCACAGGAAATTGCGCAACGCTGGAGTACCCTCGACACTGCAAGTCTTTGAAGGTCAATCCCATGCTCAGTATTACAGGGATATTAATGCGCCTGAAACGAAAGAAGCTTTCGATGAGATCGGAATGTTTTTTAATCAATATTTGGCGCGATAAATCTAAATAATTAGTTTTCATTCGTTATAAACTTAGTCGCTACGTGCTCTGGTCTTTAACGACATCGTACTCGCCTCAGACGTAACATTTGAAAATCCGGATAATCCTAATCTCAGACAACAATTATTCACTCTGAATAAATTATGAAAATTCTTAAAAATATTTTTTTTATTATCGGGTTTGTTTTTAGCATTACATCATTCGCACAAAACATCCCTGAACTCCCAAAGCACTGGAAAGGTATTTCTACCGGAACTTCTGTTGGCGTGACGATTGGGCACAATCCAAACAACCCATCTTCACCAGACAAAGGTAAACAAGGCAGTGAGTTCAATACATTCGAA
>CANCRX010000111.1 GCA_947380655.1 Alcaligenaceae bacterium
TTTACGCTGGTCTCTTTGACGATATCCCTGATTGCAGTATTAATTCCCTTGTTATTCATGACCGAGGTAGTAGGGCGTTTGTTCAGGGAGTTTGCGGTCACGCTCGCGGTTTCAATCTTGTTGTCGTTACTGATCTCTCTGACTCTGACGCCCATGATGTGTGCGCGTTTGCTGCGTGCGGGAGATCACGACAAAGGTGGCTGGCTGTCTCGTCATAGCAGTGCGCTGATTGATGGGTTGATCGCGGGTTATGACCGGTTGCTGAGCAAGGTGCTTGAACATCAGCGGATCACGCTAGTTGTCGCACTGGCAACTTTTTTGTTGACTGCCGGGCTGTATGCAGCGATACCGAAGGGGTTTTTTCCTCAGCAAGATACTGGTCTGATCCAGATCATGACGCAGGCCCCGCAAAATGTTTCATTCAAAGAGATGTCAAAACGCCAGCAGGAAGCGGTCAAATTAGTATTGCAGGATCCTGACGTGGCAACGATCTCATCTTTTATCGGCATTGATGGCACGAACGAAACGGTCAACACCGGACGCATGCAGATTGCCTTACGTCCTCACGCCGAGCGTAAGTCTGATGCAACACAAATCATGCGGCGCATGCAACAGACGCTCACAGGGATGACAGGTTTGCAGTTTTACCTTCAGCCCGTGCAGGATCTAACGGTCGAGGATCGAATCAGTCGCACGCAATACCAGTTGACGCTCGAGAGTGCCGACGCGCAGTTGCTGGCTGTTTGGGTCCCTAAGCTCGTGGACAACATGAGAGCACAGCCGCAACTCAGTGATGTCACCGATGATTTGCAAAACGAGGGGATCAATACCTTTGTTGAGATTGATCGTGACGCAGCCGCCCGCTTGGGGGTGACCACCGCCATGATTGACGATGCGCTTTATGATGCTTTTGGTCAACGGCAGATCTCCACTGTCTTTACGCAATCCAATCAGTATCGGGTGGTGCTGGAGACGGCGCCGCAATTCCGGCGAGATCCTTCAGCGTTAGGCTCTGTATATGTCAAAACAAACGATGGCAAACCCGTACCTATTTCAAGTCTTGCAAAAATTTCTGAAAGCCGTTCCTCTTTAGTGATCAATCGCCTCGATCAGTTTCCCTCAGCGACAATATCTTTTAATCTTGCCCCGGGAGAATCCTTATCCAGCGCGGTCGATGCCGTGGCGCGCGCGCAAAAAGAAATAGCACTGCCAATCGCGGTGCAAGCACGTTTTCAGGGGGCGGCGCAGGCTTTTGAGTCATCGCTTTCAAGTACCTTGTTGTTGATCCTCGCCGCAGTGATCACGATGTATATCGTGCTGGGTATTTTGTACGAAAGCTTTATTCATCCGTTAACGATTTTGTCTACATTGCCTTCAGCTGCCATTGGTGCTTTGCTGGCGTTAATGCTCAGTGGTCGTGATCTGGATATGATTGGGATCATTGGCATCATTCTGTTGATCGGAATTGTGAAGAAAAACGCAATCATGATGATCGACTTTGCTCTGGATGCGGAGCGTTTGCGGGGACTCACTCCGCGCAAAGCGATCCACGAGGCTGCGCTGTTGCGATTCAGACCGATTCTCATGACCACGCTTGCTGCCTTGTTTGGTGCAATACCCTTAATGCTATCCACCGGAACAGGAGCCGAATTACGTCAGCCACTGGGTCTTGTCATGGTGGGTGGCCTACTGGTGAGTCAAGTCCTGACACTGTTCACTACGCCTGTTATTTATCTGTTTTTTGATCGGATTGGTGGAGGCTCTCGCCGCAATATCCGCGCGCGCAACCCATGAATCTCTCCGGGCCATTCATTGTTCGTCCTGTTGCCACCACACTGATCTGGCTGGGTGTGGTGCTGTCTGGCTGGCTGGCTTTTACCTTGTTGCCGATTGCGCCACTCCCTCAAATCGAACTGGCATCCATTTCGGTGAGCGCGCAGATGGCGGGGGCGAGTCCCGAGGTAATGGCCGCAACAGTTGCCACGCCGCTTGAACGTTCGCTGGGGACTATTGCAGGCTTGACAGAAATGACCTCGCGCAGCACCACGGGGCAGACGCGCATCACGCTTCAATTCGATCTGAGTCGTGACATTAATAGTGCTGCGACGGACGTACAAGGCGCGATTAACGCTGCGCGAGCAATGATGCCCAGCGGACTGCGCTCCAACCCATCCTACCGGAAAGTGAATCCGTCCGCCGCCCCCATCATGACGCTGGCGCTGAGCTCCGATACCTTATCGCAAGGTCAGCTCTACGATATTGCTTCGACCACCGTTCAACAAAAGCTTTCACAGATTCAAGGGGTGGGCGAAGTTGTGATTGGCGGCAGTACGTTGCCTGCTGTGCGGATTGATCTTGATCCGGATGCTTTATCCCAATATGGCATTTCACTGGATACGGTGAGGGTTGCAATTGCGGCAGCGAATTCCACCCGACCTAAAGGAATTCTGGAAAACGATACACATAGCTGGCAGATCAAGGCGAATGACCAGTTATGGAAAGCCGTCGATTACCGGCCACTGATTGTCGCCTGGCGTGGTCAGTCTCCGGTCCGACTTTCTGATGTCGCGCGTGTCGAGGATTCTGTCGAGGACACCTTTAACATTGGTTATTTCAATGCCAAACAGGCTGTATTGGTGCTTGTTCGTAGTCAGGCAAACGCCAATATTATCGAGACCGTCGATCAGATTCGCGCAGATTTACCGGTATTACGTGCGATGTTGCCGGCCGATGTCACGGTTGATGTGGCCCAGGATCGTACCCCCAGTATTCGCGCTTCAGTTTTGGAAGCAGAGAAAACACTGATCATCGCAATTGGCTTGGTGATGATGGTGGTGCTGGTGTTTTTGCGTAATTTCCGTGCAGCACTGATTCCTACCATCGCTGTGCCAGTCTCTTTGGTCGGTACCTTTGGTGTGATCTATTTGTGTGGTTATTCGCTCAACACCATGTCACTGATGGCCTTGATTGTGGCGACTGGATTTGTAGTCGATGATGCAATTGTTGTGCTGGAAAACATTACGCGTCACATCGAGAAGGGCGCCTCGCCTTTGCGCGCCGCTCTACTGGGCACGCGTGAAGTAGGTTTCACTGTATTGTCGATGAGTATTTCGCTGATTGCGGTATTTATACCGATCTTGTTGATGGGCGGGTTGCCGGGACGATTATTCAGGGAATTTGCGGTGACGCTCTCTGTTGCGATTGTGATTTCAATGTTTGTATCGTTGACATTGACCCCGATGATGGCAGCAAAGATGTTACGTAAACAACGCGCTGAGGCGCAGTTGCCATCTGTGGGCCGCCTGGGTCTGTTATCTCGCTGGGGCCAGCAAGCCATGGATGCCGTGGTGAGTGCCTATGCCAGTTCGCTCACCTGGGCGCTACGCCATAGCCGCATCATGATGTTGTTGTTATTTGCAACGATTGGTTTAAATTTTTATCTCTATGGTGTTGTTCCAAAGGGCTTTTTCCCACAGCAGGATACCGGCATGATGATCGGTTTTTTTTCAACCGACGATGGCACCTCCTTTGAGTCTATGAAACCCAAGCTGGATCGCTTCCGACAAGTCTTGTTACGAGACCCGGCCGTGAACACCGTGACAGCTTACGCGAGTGGCCGGGGAGGCAGTAACAGTAGTTTTCTCGCTGTACAACTCAAGCCTTTCGCTGAGCGCAAACTTGATGTGCGCGAAGTGATTAACCGGTTAAGACCTCAGCTCTCGGGCATACCGGGCGCACGACTGACACTGATGGCGCAGCAAGACATCCGTGTCGGAGGTCGCCAAAGCGGTGCCCAGTATCAATACACGCTGATGGCCAATGAACTGACTGATCTCAAAGAATGGATGCCAAAAGTACAGCAGGCGCTCGCTGCACTGCCCGAGCTCGTCGATGTAGACACCGATGTGGAAGACCGTGGCCGGCAGGTTTCAATTCTGGTGGATCGGGACGCTGCGCAACGCCTGGGCGTGCCGATGGCAACGGTTTCGTCGGTTTTGAATAACTCCTTTAGTCAGCGGCAGATTTCCGTGATGTACGGTGATCGCAATCAGTACCGGGTGGTGATGGGTGTTGCCCCTCGGCATGCGCAGGATGTTGACTCGTTAAACGATGTCTATGTGCTCAGTGATACCGGGCAGCGTGTGCCACTTTCCGCTTTTGCTAAATTCGAAACGACCAATGCGCCCTTGAGCGTTCGCCACCAAGGCTTGCTGGCGGCCGATACCATCTCCTTTGATGTGGCACCCGGCGTGTCGCTGGGTGAAGCGACTTTAGCCATTGAGCAGGCCGTTGCGAATATCAGTTTACCGACTGAGAAAGTGCAGGCGAGTTTTCAAGGCACAGCTAAAGCACTACAAAGCGCGTTGTCTAACCAGCCGTGGTTGATTCTTGCAGCGCTGGTCACCATGTATCTGGTGCTCGGGATGTTGTATGAAAGTACCATTCATCCGCTCACTATTTTATCGACGCTCCCCTCGGCCGGGATTGGTGCCTTGCTGGCGTTACTGATGCTTAAAACTGAATTCAGTCTGATTGCGCTGATTGGTGTGTTCCTGTTGATTGGTATCGTTAAGAAAAACGCAATCATGATGGTTGATTTTGCACTGGATGCGCAGCGGCGCTTGGGCCTGACACCGCGCGACGCTATTTATCAAGCGTGTATGACGCGTTTTCGTCCGATCCTGATGACCACCTGCGCGGCAATTTTCGGCGCGTTTCCACTGGTGTTTGCCGCGGGAGCGGGGGTTGAAATGAGACGTCCGCTTGGGATTACCATTCTGGGAGGTTTGATTGTGAGCCAGTTATTAACTCTTTACACCACACCTGTGGTGTACTTGTACCTGGATCGTTTCCGTTTATGGATGCTGGATCGTTCAAGATGATGGTTTTAATGCTTAATCGATGTACTCGCAGTCTGACGCGTACTGCGGGTTGGGTACTTGGTTTGTCCCTGATCGCTGCGCTGTCGGCCTGCAAGGTCGGACCAGATTACGTGCGTCCAACCGCTGAGGTGGGCGTCACATTTAAAGAATCAGCAGGCTGGCAGCCTGCCCGTCCTGCGGCGGATGCACCGCGCACACCCTGGTGGGAAATGTATCAGGATCCGATCCTGAGCGAGCAGATGCAGGCGCTTAATCTTGCCAACCAGAATATTGCTGCAGCCGAAGCGCGCTTTCGCCAGGCGGTCGCTATTACGCAAGGTTCACGTTCACCGCTTTATCCAACCTTAAATGCGACGGGCAGTATGAACCGTGCCGGTGGCTCGGCGACTGCGGCAGGTGGCGTAGTCGCGAGTACGGCCACGACGACCTTTGGTGCCAATGCAGTTGCTGCCTGGCAGCTCGATATCTGGGGAAGCGTACGCCGTAACATCGAGTCTACCGATGCGAGTGAGCTTGCGCTAGCTGCGGATGTGGCTGGGGCCAGGCTGACTGCACAATCTGCAATGGCCTTGAGTTATTTGCAGGTTCGTATGCTTGATGAACAGACCCGTTTGCTCAAGGCGACTGTCTCGGCTTACGAGCGTTCATTGACGCTCACGACTAATCGCTATGACGCCGGGGTCTCTGGTCTGGCTGATGTAGCCGTTGCCCGTACCCAGCTCGAAAGCGCGCGCGCACAGATGATTGATCTTGAGCAACAGCGTGCCGTGTTTGAAAATGCGGTGGCTGTTTTGCTCGGTCAGCCACCTTCGACGTTTTCAATCAAACCGCGTACCAATGTCCTGGTACCGCCGATCGCACCGGTTGGTCTACCTTCTGCATTGCTTGAGCGCAGACCTGATGTGTCTGCAGCAGAACGCCGCACAGCTGCTGCCAATGCTTTGATTGGTGTGGCGGTGTCGGCTTGGTTTCCCAGCCTGACATTGAATGCTAATTCCGGGTATCGCAGTAATGACTTTACCCAGTGGTTTGCTGCGCCCGCACAGTTCTGGGCGTTAGGTCCGCAACTCGCCATGCTGATTTTTGATGGCGGTGCCAGACAGGCTGCAATCGACCAGGCGCGTGCCGGTTTCGATCTGCAAGTCGCGCTATATCGTCAGACTGTTTTAACCGCGCTGCAGGAGGTTGAAAATGCCATGGTGCAACTGCGTGTTTTTGAGCAAGAGGAAGTCGCTCAGCGCCTGGCAGTCGAAGCCGCTCAGCTTGCGTTAAGACTGGCACGCAATCAGTACGATCAAGGCTTGATTGACTACCTGAGTGTGGCGGTGCTTGAAACCACTGCGCTGAATAATGAACGCACCTATATTACGTTGATGGGTAATCGATTGAGCGCGAGCGTGCGCTTAATTACCGCGCTCGGCGGTGGCTGGTCAGCAGAAGATCTCAAGATGCTGGATGCCTCAGGCAATCCAACCACGAATCCCAGCAATACCGTGCCCACCAACTGATTTGGCTTGCTCAAGCGTCGCTGCGGACTGCCCACCCAGAGCGTAGACGGGTAGGCCCGCCTGGGCGTTGAGTTCAGCAAAATGCTGCCAGCCCATACCCTGGGCTTCTGGGTGTGAGGGGGTGGCAAGTACCGGACTGAGTACGGCAAAATCCGCTTCAAGTTTTCTGGCCTGATTGAGGTCGGAAAGATTGTGGGTGGAGACGCCGAGAAGTTGATGTTTTTCCAATTCAGGACGTTTAATGCAAGCTTGCGCATCGTTGGCCCGCAAGTGCAAACCGTCGGTATCCCGCAGCCATGACTCAGGATGCACGCTATTGATCAGTACGCGAGCTCCAGCCGCGTGGCAGCGTGTCAATACCTGATCAAGAGCCGCTTTTAGCTCAGCCGTATCCGGACCGCCTGGCCAACCAGGTTCCCGCCACTGAAGTAAGCGCAAACCTTTTTCCAGCGCTGTGTCCAAACGCGTCAGAAAGCCTGCTAAGCCTTCTGCAGAACCTGCTGAGGAAATGGCATACCACTCTGGCAGCTGCAACCAGCGCAATGGCGGGTAGGTCGCAGGCAGTAACTGTGGGACCTCGTGAGCATGCTTGAGATCGACCCACTGGAGTTGCTGGTTTTCTAGCCCGCGTGGCTCGCCCGTCCACCCCGTGACGCGACAAAAAGCTAATCGAACCGTCGTGGTGGGATATTTGTGTACATAGGTGACCCAAGGCGTTGCCTGCGTCAGCTCGATATCGATTTCTTCTTTTAATTCGCGTTTAAGCGCTTGCAACACCGTCTCGCCAGGCTCAAGCTTGCCACCGGGTAATTCCCACCAGCCTGGCCAGGGTTTGTCTGCCGGGCGGTTGCCCAGCAGGACCGTGCCATCGGGACGCAGCAGCACGCCGACTGCGACATCGATGATTTTTTCAGGCATGCCGTGCGGCCCAGTCCCGGGCGAATTGCAAGGCAACACGTCCAGAGCGTGAACCACGCTCTAGCGTCCACTGCAGTGCTTCGGTGCGTGCTTCGGCAATGACGGCTTCGGAACAGCCCATCGTGCGCAGCCAGTGCGCCACGATATCCAGATAGTCATCCTGACGGAACGGATAAAAAGACATCCAGAGACCAAAGCGCTCAGAAAGAGAGATTTTTTCTTCCACGGTTTCGCCGGGGTGGATTTCACCATCAGACTGATGTTTGTAGCTGAGGTTTTCACTCATGTACTCAGGCATCAGGTGGCGACGATTAGAGGTCGCATAAATCAGTACGTTGTTACCCGTTGAGGCAGCTGAACCATCCAGTACGGATTTCAGCGCCTTGTAGCCAGCCTCGCCTTCTTCGAAAGACAGGTCGTCGCAGAAGACGATGAATTTTTCAGGCCGACCCGCGACCATATCTACGATATCTGCCAGGTCGGCCATGTCTGCCTTGTCAACCTCGATCAGTCGTAAACCACGATCACCGTAGGTCGCGAGCATTGCTTTAACCAGGGAGCTTTTTCCTGTGCCACGTGCGCCAGTCATCAGCACGTTGTTGGAGGGCTTACCTTCGACGAAATGCAAGGTGTTGCGATCGATGATTTCTTTCTGGCGCTCGATGTGCTGGAGGTCATCGGTGTTGATCAGCGAGACATTGGCGATGGCTTCGAGCCAGCCATGTGAAGCGCCACGCTTACGCCAGCGAAACGCACGCGCCTCCCAATTGACCGCTGGAGGCGTGGGCGGCAGCCAGGCTTCGAGTTGTGAGAGCACGCGTACGGCACGCGCGAGTAAGTCAGCCATTTCTGGGGCTGTGGTTTTATCAGTGGAGTTCATCAGGATCTGTAGTCTGCGTTGATACTTACGTACTCGTGCGAAAAATCGCAGGTGTAAACGGTTTCGGTGATATTGCCACGCCCGAGTGCGATACGAACCAGAATTTCAGGTTCTTTCATGACGCGCTGGCCATCGGATTCCTGATAGTCAGGATTACGTCCACCCTGTTTGGCAACCAGGACATCACCCAGCCAGAGGTTGACGCCGGCGACATCGAGGTCGGTGATGCCCGCGTAGCCAATTGCAGCCAGGATACGGCCGAGATTTGGGTCTGAGGCGAAAAATGCAGTTTTAACCAAAGGCGAATGTGCCACGGCGTAGGCGACCAGCAACGCTTCTTCAGAAGTTTTCGCTTGTTCGACCTTGATGGTCATGAATTTGGTTGCGCCCTCGGCATCACGAACGATTTTTTGTGCGAGATCGGTGGCCGCGGCAGCCAGTGCTGCTTTGAGTTCTGCATAGTGCGGATGCGAAGTGCTGTCGATCGTCAGGCCGCTCTGACCAGTCGCGATGACAATAAAAGAATCGTTGGTCGAGGTGTCGCCATCCACCGTGATACGGTTAAACGATACGTCCGCGAGTTCACGAGCAAGCCCAGTGAGCAACGATTGCGCGATTCCAGCATCCGTTGCGAGATAGCTCAGCATGGTGGCCATGTTAGGGCGGATCATGCCCGCGCCCTTGCTTATGCCAGTAATCGTAATGGTCTTGCCGCCGATTGAGACGCGTTGCGAATGAATCTTAGGCAGTGTGTCGGTGGTCATGATGCCGTGTGCGGCGCTGACCCAGTTATTTGGAGAAAGATTTTTTATCGCTGCGGGCAGACCCGCTTCGATGCGATCTACTGGCAGGGGTTCCAGAATCACGCCGGTTGAGAACGGCAGGATTTGTTTGCTGTCCAGTCCTAGCAATTTAGCCAGCGCATCGCAGGTTTGATAGGCTGCCTGCATGCCAGGTTCGCCGGTTCCTGCGTTGGCGTTACCCGTGTTGATCACCATCGCCCGAATGTCCTTGCCTGAAGCCAGGTGCTGCTGACAGACGACTACAGGGGCGGCGCAAAAACGATTGCGTGTAAAGACACCTGCAACACTTGATCCCGCGCTAAAACGAAATACAGTGAGGTCGCGGCGATCGGCTTTACGGATGCCTGCTTCGGTTACGCCGATTTCAACGCCTGGGACAGGGAAAACAGCGTCGTCAGACGGAATGTATAAATTAACGGCCATGGCGGGTCACAAATAAAAGATGGTGAAAAAAGTGGGTAAAAAACCGCGGGAAAAAAATATCCGCAATTATCGCTTTTTTTGGCTGACTAATCGATGGCAATGCCTGTTGTTTGTGCAAGTCCCTGCATCTTCAGGATTTCTTTGCGGATAATTTCACCAAACTCGGCAGGTGTTGAGCCGGTAGGGAACAGCCCCAT
>CANCRX010000112.1 GCA_947380655.1 Alcaligenaceae bacterium
ACATATTTGCCGCATAACAAAGCATAAAACACGGCTACAACCGAAGCCTCAGTCGGTGTAAACCAACCTGCACGCATACCTCCCAGAATAATGACAGGTAACAGGATCGCTGGTAGCGCTTTCCACGTAGTCAGCCACATTTCCTTTCTGGTTGGAAAGGAGTTTTCACCTTTGTAATTACGTTTTTTCGAGATGTACCAGTTCACAATACACATCGCTACCGCAATGATGACGCCAGGGACCAGACCTGCGATGAATAACGCTGCAACGGATACTTTGTCATCTGCGAGTGCATAGATGATCATGATGATGGAGGGGGGGATGATTGGCCCCACGATCGCTGTCGAGGCTGTCAGTGCTGCCGCATAGGAACGTGAGTAACCTGCTTTATCCATCATGCGGATCAGCATCGAGCCTGGACCTGCGGCATCAGCGAGGGCTGAGCCAGAGATGCCAGAAAAGAATGTGAGCGATACCACGTTGGTATAGCCCAGGCCTCCTCGCTTATGCCCGACAAATTGTCCGGCAAATTTCAACAACACTTCAGTCAGCGAACCGCCGCTCATCAACTCCGCAGCCAGGATAAAGAAGGGTACAGCCATCAGTGGAAAGCTATCGATGCCGGTAAATGTTTCTTTCAGTAGAACCAGCAAAGGAAAGCCCGCATCAGAAAAAACTAAAGCGGTGATTGTTGAGAGACCCAATGCAAACGCAACGGGCACACCTATCGCCAGATAAATACAGGCGGAAAGTAAAAGCAGGACGCTGGCGCTCATAGTGAGGCACTCGCAGTCGCATCAAAGTCGCCGTCAGAGGCGAAGGTACGATCAATGACGTAGCCTTTGACGATCAAAAACCAGTGAATTAATGTCATTGCAGCTCCAATAGGCAAGCCTGCGTAGATGATCGCGATAGAAATTTGTGTGGCGGGAGTTTGTTGGTACTGGGTACGGTCCATGTATTCTAGGCCATACCAGGTAAAAAAGACGAATAGTGCCGTGATCAATAGCGCGATCACTACCCTCATACCAATGGCTACTGCACGAGGCAGTGAATCCTGTAAGTTTTCAACCGCTATATGGCCGCCGTACCGCAACACGGGCCCACAGCCAAGAAAAGTCAGCCAGATCATTAAATGGCGCGCAACTTCTTCAGCCCACTCGATCGAGACGTTCGTGGTGTAGCGCAACACGACATTAGCAAAGATGATGATCGACATGACAGCGAGGATCACGATCAGCAACCATTTGTTGGTAGCGACAAAATAGCGTTCAAAAGTTTTCATTTGTAAACTTTATTTTTATAGACGTAAAAAATGGTGGCGAATTTTATATCGCCACCATTTACCTAAACAGCTTTATTTATAGTCTTGAATTTTTTTGATGTTGTCTGCACCAAATTCTTTACCATATTGGATGTAGGTTTGATCCAAGGCTTTGCGGAATGCAGGACCGTCTACGACACGCACTACAACCATGCCTTCTGATTCCAGCTGGGCAATACCATTTGCCTCATCCTCGTTGACCTTTTTACGCTGAGCGATATTGGCTTTTTTCGCTGCTTCGTAAAACACTTTCTGATCCGCATCGCTCAGTTTTTTCATGAAGCGCGGTGAGGTCAGAAACAAAGCAGGGGAATACACGTGACCTGTCAGTGACAGATACTTTTGTACCTGCGAAAACTTCGAAGCCAGAATCACAGGAATTGGATTCTCCTGTCCGTCTACGATACCTTGTTGCAAGGCACCGAATACTTCAGGAAATGCCATGGGAGTCGGACGAATACCAAAAGCTTTGTAACCATCCATGTGTACTTTGTTTTCCATCGTACGCATCTTTAATCCAGAAGCATCCTCAGGCTTGACGATTGAACGCTTGCTATTGGTCATATGGCGAAAACCATTTTCTGTCCAGGTCAGTGCGACCAGGCCTTTGGATGGAAATTTCGCTAACAGTGCCTGACCCTCTGGGCCATCGAAATAGCTGCGTGCATGGTCATAGTCGCGAAACAAAAATGGAATATCAACGATTTTGACTTCAGGTACAAAGTTGCCGACTGGGCCTGTTGAAGTATTCACGATATCGAGCGTGCCTAATTGGACCGCCTCGATCATTTCGCGTTCGCCACCAAGTGAACCATTAGGAAATGCTTGGCACTTGTAACGATTTTGAGTGTTTTTCTCAATTTCTTCACAAAATACGTTGGTACCAACACCGTAGTGTGAGGTGGCGGCCGGGGTGTAGCCAATTTTCACGATTGTTTGAGCGCTCGCCGAGCCTAAGGAGAACAAGAGTGCTGCGGCAACTGAGGTGAAGCATGTTGTTAATTTGAATTTCATTTGTCTTCCTCGGTATTAAAAAAGTGAGTGGATGAACGACAGAGATTGTTAATTAAAGTGTGACTCAGGTAATACGCTCAATACTTTCTGCGATTTCATTATTATCAAAAACTTTTTTCCAGTCATCACGCATCAGTCTTGGCTTGCCGAAAGTGATCGCTTTATTGCAGGCGTCTGAGAACTGGCCAGGAATTTGTTTGAAAATCACAGCCGATAAAATTGTCATGTGGCCAAGCAGAAAGTCACGCGCTGCTTCGGCAGGTACGCCTCGAGAGACGACTTCGTCCATTGCTTCGCGCATGACATCGAGCAAGGTTGCGCAGATCGTTTCTGATAGACCGGGTTCGAGCAACGCCATTTGTTCGACGGTGACACGATAGGAGCGCAAGATAGGCTGGTAAATCGTTTTTGCGATGTCTTCACCCAGCTCGAAGGCTGACTCAGGACCCTGCATCAGTGCGCTGACAATAGACTGTGCGGCGAGTACACCACCAAAGTAATCAGGTGCACCAGCGGTGTGCACCTCTGGGCTGAAGATATTTGGATGACATGGATGCGCAACAAAATATGTCAGGTCAGGGCGTTTCGGTAAGTGCCCGGCAAAAGGCGCTGCCGCGTCAAGTGTCATGACCATGGTGCCCGCTGGAAGTTGGGGAGCAATCTCTGCGGCGAGACGACCAATCAGCGTGTCCGGCACGGCCAAGATCACGACGTCGACGTTTTTTAATGCGACATCGATAGGCGTGCATGTCAGGCCGAGTTCGTTTTTGAGCCGATCCTGCCCAACCTGGCTGACCTCTACATGCCGAACATCGTAGGAAGAGCCCATCAGGTTCTTCGACAGGCGAACGCCCATCTTGCCGCCAGCTCCAAACAGTGCAATAGATTTAGTCATCATGATCCCTAAATGAAAGTAGGGCGATGGTATGATGACTTGACCAGTTTGAGCTATTAGGGGTTTTACTTTCAGGGTTTGTACTTAATTCATATGTTAGGTACAAATGGTCTGAAGATCTGATCAATTTGGTCGACGTTTAGCGATGATGGGTACAATTTCAGGTAAGAAGCTTTGTGGATTGCCTTCCTTGCACGCCTCATCAAGCGTCTGACGAATGGCCTCAGCGATTGTTCTGTCCGCATGCATGTCCTGAGCCATCTGGTTGTAGTAGCTCAGATCTTTCAAGGTGTTGGCCAGACTAAAGCGCATCGCCGACGGATCGCCTGCGGACAAATATGGCTTGAGCCGCTCGAGTGGAGCGCCCCAGCCACCTCCCATCGCTAATACGTCAATAAAGGTCTGTGCACTGATTCCTGAGGATTGCGCGCAGGCAGCTGCTTCAGCCATCAGCGCAACAGATCCCAGTGAAACAAAATTGTGAAGCAGTTTCATTCGATGTCCAGCACCGATTGGCCCGGCATGGACAATATTTTCCGCAAAACAAGCCAGGATTGGTTTGCATTGTTCAAATAATGTTGTTTCTCCACCTACCAAAAGATTAAGCCGACCTTCGGCCGCTTCTTTGGGGGTTCTGGTCATCGGTGCATCAAGAAAACCGCAGCCTTGCTCAATGACAAGTCTGGAGACGCGATCGGTCGATGTGGGTACTGCCGTCGAACAGTCAATCACAATACTGCCTGCAGAGAGACCTTGGAGCACACCTTGTTCACCAAGCAGTACATCTTCCACCTGAGGCGTGCCCGTGACGCACAGAATCACAATTTCAGATTGCGCGGCGAGGTCTTTCGCAGTCTTGGATATTTTGGCACCACTCGAGACTAAGCCCTCGAGTGGTTGGTTGCCAGGGTGATCGAGAACAGTCAGCACATGGCCGTGTTTAAGTAAATTGGTCGCAATGCCATGACCCATCATGCCAATGCCGATCATTCCGATTTTTTTCATCGTTAACCTGCTTTTTTAACCAGTGGGCAAACACTTTCCGACAGTGGGCGGAAAGCCTGATCGCCAGGGATCACGGAGATGATTTTCATCAAATCCCATGGGCCTTTTGATTCAGCGGGTTTTTTAGCTTCGACCAGAAGCATATCGTGCACCATACGGCCGTCAGCACGAATTTTTCCTTTCGTTGCGAAAAAGTCATTGATTTCAGTTTCTTTCATCTTTGCCGCCACCGCATCTGCGTCATCGGTACCTGCTGCGGCAACCGCTTTCAAATAGTGCATGGTCGCGGAATAAGAGCCAGCCTGAACCATGGAGGGCATTGCACCATTGTTACGCTCGCCAAAACGTTTGGCGAATGCCCGGGTTTCGTCGTTGCGGTCCCAATAAAAGCCATTGGTAAAGGTCAAACCCTGCGCGACCTGTAGTCCTAAGCCTTTAATGTCGGTGATGAAGACCAGCAAGGTAGCCAGTTTTTGGCCCGCTTGAACAATGCCGAACTCAGCCGCCTGGCGAACTGCGTTCTGTGTATCTGAGCCTGCGTTGGCCAGGCCGATGACCTTTGCTTTGGAGGCTTGTGCTTGCAGCAGGTAAGAGGAAAAGTCCGGTGTATTCAATGGCGAACGAACACTGCCTAATACTTTGCCGCCGTTTTCTTGCACAACTGTGGCGGTGTCTTTCTCAAGCGCATGTCCAAAAGCATAGTCTGCAGTGATAAAAAACCAGCTATTTCCGCCCGCTTTAGTGACTGCGGCACCAGTGCCATGTGCCAGCGCGTAGGTGTCATAGACGTAATGAACGCCGTATGGGGAACACTCGGCATTCGTCAACGCAGAGCTTGCTGAGCCTGCGAAAATGATCATGCGTTTCTTATCGCGTGCGATTTTTTGCATCGCGAGCGCTGAGCCCGAGTCGGAGGACTCGATGATCATTTTTACATCATCCTGGTCGTACCATTCGCGCGCACGTGCTGAGGCGATATCCACTTTATTTTGATAGTTCGCGGAGAGAATTTCGATCGGACGACCGAGCACTTTGCCACCGAAGTCTTCTGCTGCCATTTTTAAGGCATTGACCATTCCTGGACCGCCCAAAGCGGAGTAGGTCCCGGACATATCAACCATTGCGCCAATGCGAAAAGGTTTTGCATCTTGTGCTTGTACAAGACTGCTGGACATGATGCCTGCGCTCAAGAGTGCAGTAGCCAACATGTTTGAAAGAATTGATTTTTTAAAATTCATGGTGAGTCTCCGTCAGTATTTATTCAACGGTTAGGTTGATATGGCCAAGTGATCACAATCGCTCAGCAGAGTATCTTGCCTTAAAACGCTAAGGAATGGTTGTGTGATTAGGGATGGAAAACCCGTATATGGCTACAAAATAACGGATTGAAAATAGGATAATCTTGATCTACTTCGACGTTAAAAGAAATTTATTCCTATGAATCCTCTTTCCTCAGAATGTTTACCTCAAGGTGTACGTGCCAGATTTATTGATGATGTCAACGGCGCAACGTTTCACATCCTTGAGTCTGGTTATGAAACCCCTGAGCGACCTTTGCTCCTTCTTATCCATGGTTTTCCCGAGCTGGCTTATAGCTGGCGCAACGTCATGGTGCCATTAGCCCAGGCTGGCTACCATGTGATCGCACCCGATGTCAGAGGGTATGGGCGCACTTCGGGTTCGGATGTGCAGTATGACGATGACCTTAGACCCTTTAGCGCACTCAATAAAATTCATGACATGCTTGCCTTGGTCATGGCGCTGGGGTATCGAAGTGTCGCCGCTGTTATCGGTCACGATCAAGGTTCACCGCTGGCAGGATGGTGCGCACTCACTCGTCCTGATGTTTTCAAATCTGTAGTCATGATGAGCTCTCCATTTAGAGGCGGCCCAGAATCTTTGCCTTTTAATACCGCGAATGTACCTTTGTCGCCGGCGCAGCCTCTTACGATCAACGAGGACATGGCAAAGCTCAATCCGCCGCGCAAGTACTACATGAACTATTACGCGACAGAGCCTGCGAATGAAAACATCTGGCATCCTAAGCAAGGACTGCATGATTTTTTACGTGCTTATTATCATATGAAGAGCGCGGACTGGAAACAAAATAATCCTTTTCCTCTGAAGGCCTTAATTGCAAGCGAATGGGAAAAACTGCCGCGTTACTACGTGATGGATCTTGATCAGGGCATGGCTGAATCGGTTGAGTCTGAAATGCCCTCTGCAGAGGAAATCAGCGCTTGTAAATGGTTACCGGATCATGAACTAAAGGTCTATAGCCAAGAGTATGCGCGCACAGGTTTTCAAGGCGGCTTGCAAGGCTATCGGAGAAATCCTGGTGATAAGGACCTGGCTGTCTTTGCCGGCCGAACCATTGATGTGCCAGCCATGTTCATGGGAGGTAAAAATGACTGGGGTGTGTATCAGACCCCAGGTGGTCTGGAGCGTGTCGAGCAGAGGCTTTGCACAAAATATCAGGGTACGGTTCTAGTTGAAGGTGCAGGTCACTGGGTTCAACAAGAGCAGCCTGAGCAAGTCAGTCGCATACTGATTGATTTTATAAAGAAAAATACTTAAGGACCATGCATCCAGTCCGCCAGACCATCGACCCACTCACTGGCAGGTAGCTTGAGCTTTTTCTCAAGCCTTTCTGCATGTTCGTAGAGTTTTTCAAAGTCGATGGAGGGTGCCTTTTTAAAAGCAATCGCAACAATATTGCTGTCGTGTACTTCAGTGAGCCAGGCCACCGCCTCAAAAGATTTCTCCATATTTTCTATGTTTTTAGAGTGATCCGGGGTGTCGCAAAAAAGATTGACTGTCATGATGCCCTCAGGTGTCAGGCAATCCGCACAGGCTTGGTAAAACTCTGCTGAATCGAGTGCAGGTTTCTCGGCCTGTGCATCGTATAGGTCGACTTGCAGGACATCGAGCTTCGCGTGGTGCGATGGATCACAGACATAATGCATTGCATCCATGGCCAGAACTTGCAGTCTTTTATCATCTGGCGGTAAATGAAACTCAGCCCGACAAAGAGCAATCACTTCCGGATTGAGTTCAACGGCTGTAATTTTGCTGCGGGGGTATTGTTTAAAACAAAACTTTGTCAGCGATGCGGCACCCAGCCCTAACTGGACAATATGCGATGGTGAGCGATTGAATAAAGCCCACATCATCATTTGCTGTACATATTCAAATTCAAGTGCGTCGGGCGCAGAAATTTTCATTGCACCCTGTAAAAAACGCGTACCGAAATGCAGATTTTTAATGCCGTTGCTTTCTGAGACTGCAGGCTTGTTCATGTCGTGGTGTCCAACAATTACTTCTCCCGTAATGAACGCTATGTTATCTTTAATCTCAATTTTTCGATTGGGTGCTTTCATGGTTAAGCAAAAAATATATTCAATTGCATTGTCCGCTTTCGCGGGGGTGTTGTTACAGGCCCATGCAAGCCAACCTGAGCAAAATAGTGTTTTACGTTCCCCTCCTGTGGCGACTGTATTACCTGCAGACAAAATAGTAGAAACTTCATATTTGCCCCTTTCATTGAAATATGTGGCGGATTTAAGTTCGCTCGGTGTCGCTGGAATGGGTGGCTCCCTTTTTGTTGGGCCCTCAGGTATTTTGTTGATGGATCGTACCGGTAGATTTTTCACAATCCAGGGCAGGATCGTCACTGAACTCAATTTTCGAACGCCCAGTCACTACGAGCAGTTTCTTAAAGAATATCCTCAAGAAAAAATAGTCGCAGGTGTCATTAATGCCACTTCGTTTGCGTATGATTCTGCGAGCAAGAAAATTTATGCTGCACATAATCAATACCTGGGCGAAGACAAAATTCGTATGGTTGTGTCGGCGATAGATTTCGATGCGAACGAGTTCAAATCAGGTGCGGATCAAAAATGGACAACTATTTTTGAGGGCGCTCCCATTTCTGGCGAGACGAGAGGAACGGATGCCTCCGCTGGGAAAGTGATTCTGGTTGGTAGAGATTTAATTTTGTCGACTGGATTTCCAGGACATGAGGATAGTAAAGGGATTAATGCCATTATTGATGGCGGGTCTCTGGCTTTAGCGCCTCCTCAAAATGTAAATAGCCTGCATAGCAAAATTATAAAAATATCTCTTAAAGACAACGCGTTTGAAATATTCGGAACGGGCCAGAGAAACTCTCAAGGTATGGTCTTGACCTCGGCCGGTGAAATCTTATCGACCGACCATGGTCCACAAGGTGGAGACGAAATTAATCGACTCGTGCAAGGTGGAAATTACGGACATCCGATCCATACCTATGGCGCGCGCTATGGCACCTATGATTATGCCTGGCCTGCGCAACTGACTGATAAAGTACCAAAAGATCAAAAATTTGAATTGCCTGTCTTTGCTTTTGTTCCCTCGATTGCGATTAATCCGATCATTGAAATCAAAAGCTTTAACAATCGCTTAAAAGGTGACTTGCTGGTTGGAGCACTGAAGGCCCAGTCTTTATATCGACTCAAATATGTCGATGGTAGGGTGATTTTTTCTGAGCCAATATGGTTAGGGCATAGGATCAGAGATATTTTTGAATTTGAAAATAAGATTTATCTTTTGACGGATGATCCATATTTGATTTCACTTGAAGCGGACTTAGTGAAATTGGCTACTAATAAAACCAAGGATGATAAATATTTTTTATCTAAAACCATTCAAAATAAATGCATGAATTGCCATAGTTTTGATCCATCTGTGCCCTCGAGTATGGCACCCAAGCTCTCTAATATGATTGGTAAAAAAATAGGTTCAGACACATTTGCGCGTTATTCGGATGCATTTAAAAATTCAAACCTTGTTTGGACAAAAGAAAATCTGATCCAGTTTTTAAATGAGCCTGCCTCAGTCGTGCCTGGAACTGCGATGCCCAAGCCTAATCTGACTGCTGCAGAAATCAATGAGATCGTTGAGGTCATCACTGCCTATAAGTAGCTCAATGAGGACGCGGTGTTTAGCCGGAGGATGTTGATGTGCTGGCTTAAGTCAACTCAACTCAGCGCCAGCATGTCATAGTCGCGAATGAAAATTTTATACAGCTCAGGTGAGGCGTCTTGTGCGCTGGTGACGATCTCGCGAGCAAAATCAAAATAGTCTTCTTTCTTTTTTAATGTCCAGCCAACTGGCGGCATTGTTGAGACATCACGGATATTTGCGAGTTTGTCTGCGATTTT
>CANCRX010000113.1 GCA_947380655.1 Alcaligenaceae bacterium
AATGAGCTGACAGGTCACTTCAAGACCCACATGAAAGACCACCACTCACGTCGCGGCCTCCTGCGTATGGTTAGCCGTCGCCGTAAGTTACTCGATTATCTCAAGGGCCGTAACCCAGATTCCTATCGTGCACTGATCGAAAAACTCGGTCTGCGTAAGTGATATTTTCCTTGATCGGAATCCATGGGGCAGTCTCCCCGTGAATCAACCGTGGTCGGTGCGGCTGTTTAGCCGCCTTGTCCACGGTTTTTCATTTGTAAGGAATACATTGTCATGTTCAATAAAGTGACCAAATCTTTTCAGTATGGCCAACACACTGTTGTGCTTGAAACCGGTGAAATTGCTCGCCAGTCCTCAGGTGCTGTGCTTGTTACCATCGAAGACACCGTCGTACTCGCAACGGTTGTTGCAAAAACATCAGCCAAATCAGGCCAGGATTTTTTCCCCCTGACGGTTGACTACATTGAGAAAACCTATGCTGCGGGTAAGATCCCTGGCGGTTTTTTCAAGCGCGAAGGCAAGCCTAGCGAAAAAGAAACACTGACCTCACGTCTGATCGACCGTCCGTTGCGCCCTCTGTTTCCAGAAGGCTTTTACAACGAAGTCCAGGTCATCATTCACGTGTTGTCCGTTAATCCAGAAATCGATCCTGACATCGCTGCGATGATCGGTGCATCGGCTGCGCTGGCAATCTCCGGTATTCCCTTCAATGGCCCGATCGGTGCTGCGCGTGTGGGTTATATCGATGGCCAGTACCTGATCAACCCAACTGCTTCGCAGTTGAAAACTTCGAAAATGGATCTGGTTGTTGCAGGCACACAAGCAGCCGTGCTGATGGTTGAATCAGAAGCCCAGCAGCTTTCTGAAGAAATCATGCTCGGTGGTGTCGTGTTTGGTCACAACGCTATGCAAGCCGTGATTACCGCGATCAACGACCTGGTCCGCGAAGCCGGCAAACCCGCCTGGGACTGGCAGCCTGCAGCGAAAAACGAAGCGTTAATCGCTGCCGTCACCGCTGCTGCACAAGACGGCCTGAACGCCGCCTACCAGACCCGTCAGAAACAAGAGCGTACCAACCAGTTGCGTCAGGTTTACTCAGACGTGCACGGCAAACTGGCTGAGCAGGCTGCAGCCTCAGGTGTTTCAGCCCCTGATGGCGTGGTCGTCGACAACATCCTGTTTGACCTCGAAGCTCGCATCGTGCGCAGCCAGATTCTGTCTGGTGAGCCACGTATCGATGGTCGTGATACACGTACGGTGCGTCCAATCAGCATCCGTCTGGGCGTGTTACCACGTGTGCACGGCAGTGCCTTGTTCACCCGTGGTGAAACACAGGCCTTGGTCATTGCTACGCTTGGTACCAAGCAAAACGAACAAATCATCGACGCGCTCATGGGCGAGTACCGTGACCGTTTCCTGATGCACTACAACATGCCTCCTTTCGCCACAGGTGAAACCGGCCGCGTAGGTACACCTAAGCGTCGCGAGATTGGCCACGGCCGTCTGGCCAAGCGCTCGCTCGTGCCTTTGTTGCCTGATGCAGCGGATTTCCAGTACACGATTCGTCTTGTGTCAGAGATCACCGAGTCGAACGGCTCCTCGTCAATGGCTTCTGTCTGCGGCGGTTCACTCGCCATGATGGATGCCGGTGTTCCCGTAAAAGATCACGTCGCCGGTGTGGCCATGGGCCTGATTCTCGACGCTGGCAAATTTGCTGTCCTGACCGATATCCTGGGTGATGAAGATCACCTCGGCGATATGGACTTTAAAGTAGCGGGTACCGAAAACGGTATCACCGCTCTGCAAATGGACATCAAAATCCAGGGCATCACCAAAGAAATCATGCAAGTCGCGCTGGCGCAAGCCCGTGACGGCCGTCTGCATATTCTTTCGAAAATGCGCGAAGCCATCCAGGGTTCAACTGGCGAGCTGTCAGCTTTTGCTCCACGCATGATCTCGATGAAAATCAATCCAGAGAAAATTCGTGATGTGATCGGCAAGGGTGGCGCAACCATCCGTGCACTGACCGAAGAAACCGGCACCCAGATCGACATCGGCGACGATGGCACGATCACAATCTCAAGCGCCGATCTTGATCGTGCGCACGAGGCACAGCGCCGTATTTCTGATCTGACTGCTGATGTTGAAGTCGGACAGGTCTACGAAGGCAGCGTCTTGCGCCTGCTGGACTTTGGTGCGATCGTCCAGGTTTTGCCAGGTCGTGATGGTCTGTTGCACATCTCCGAGATTGCTAACTACCGTATTGCTAACATCAACGACGTATTGAAAGTTGGTCAGGCGATTCGCGTAAAAGTGATCGAGGCTGATGACAAAGGTCGTCTGCGTCTGTCAGCGAAAGCAATTGGTGGCATCGAACAGCAAGTCGAAGGTGGCGCACCTGCCGCTGCCGCACCGGCTGCCGAAGCACCGCCTGTCGCTACCCCACCAGCCGCTCAGTAATTTAGAGCGACTGTTAAAAGCCCTGCAAGGTGCGAGCCTTGCAGGGCTTTTTAATGCGTGCTCATTGTAGGCATTCACTGTCCGTATTCACAATTACTAACAATATAAAAAAACATTAACAACGGAAATGCACCCACATAGCACTTAGTAAATGTACAGTTAAGGATCAGCGTTTTCTATTTCCGACCAGGTGCTTAATGATCCAGCTTTCAGATATCGAACAAGCCCGCGAGGCGCTCAAAGGCCAGATCGTTGAGACGCCTTTTACGCACTCTCGCACTTTGTCAGAAATACTCGGTGCCGAGATCTGGCTCAAATTTGAAAACCTCCAATTTACGGCCTCTTTTAAAGAGCGCGGTGCCTACAACCGCATGCGCACATTGACTGCAGAGCAACGCCAAAATGGGGTGATTACGATGTCAGCGGGTAATCATGCGCAAGGCGTCGCTTATCACGCACAGCGTATGGGCATTCCTGCCGTGATTGTGATGCCAAAATTTACCCCGACCGTCAAGGTCGCGAATACGCGCAGGCTAGGGGCCGAGGTTGTTCTGCATGGCGAGACCTTTGATGATGCGCGTGCGCTAGCCTTAGAGCTAGCAGAGACAAGGCATCTCACATTGATTCATCCTTACGATGATGATGCGGTGATCGCTGGTCAGGGCACGATCGGTCTGGAGATGCTTGAGGTTAAACCAGATCTTGATATGTTGATCGTGCCGATAGGTGGGGGCGGATTAATCTCCGGTATTGCTACGGCTGCGAAAGCATTGCGTCCAGAGATTGAAGTCATTGGTGTGCAGACAGAGGCCTTTCCCTATATGGCGGCAGCTGTCCATAACCAGACCATCAAAGGTGCTACGCGCACGATCGCAGAAGGCATCGCGGTTAAAACCCCAGGCATCAAAACACTTGAAATCATTCGTCAAAAGGTCGATGACATCGTACTGGTGTCTGAGCGCGATATTGAATACGCGATCGTGACATTACTCGAAATTGAAAAGACTGTGGTCGAGGGGGCGGGTGCAGCAGGACTCGCTGCGTTATTGCATGCGCAATCGATGGATGACTCACGTTTTGAGGGAAAGAAAATTGGCGTCGTGCTGTGCGGAGGTAATATCGATCCGTTGGTGCTCGGTGGTTTGATTGAGCGCGGGATGGTGCGGGCAGGGCGTCTGACACGTATCCGCGTCAGTATTCATGATTTGCCTGGGGCGTTATCCCAGATCACACAGCTCGTGGCCGATACGGGCGCTAATATTACGCAGGTCAATCATCAGCGTGCCTTTACCTCTCTGCCTGCGCAGGATGTAGAGGTCGATCTGGTGATGCAGACACGTGGACATGAACACGTCGATGAGATTTTGACTACTTTACGCACGCAAGGATTTCGTGCGGTCAGAGGAGATTAAACAATGAAACTTTTTATCGCAAATAAAAACTATTCCTCCTGGTCCTTACGTCCATGGGTATTGCTACGAGTAAAAGGCATCCCGTTTGAAGAAATCATTCATTCGTTTTCTGCCGGAGATAATTTCGAAACATTCAGAAATTTTTCACCTACAGGTAAAGTCCCCTGCCTGGAGCATGACGGTAATGTTGTCTGGGATTCGCTGGCAATTTGCGAATATCTTGCGGAGCTATATCCTGGTTTATGGCCAAGTAAAACTTCGGCTCGCGCATGGGCGCGCAGTGCTTCGGCTGAGATGCATTCTGGTTTTAATCATCTACGCAATCAGTGCTCAATGAATTGCGGAATCAGAGTAGCGTTAAATAATATCGATGATGGACTTCGCAAAGAGCTCGATCGGCTCGATGAGCTTTGGTCAGAGGGGTTAGCGAAGTTTGGCGGGCCTTTTCTTGCGGGTCAGGAGTTTGGCATCGTCGATGCGTTTTATGCTCCTGTGATTTTCAGGATGCAGACTTTTTCACTAAAGCTCGGTGATCAGGCTCAGGCCTATGCCGATCGTGTATTGAATTTACCTGCTATGCAGCAGTGGTATGAAGATGCTCTTAAAGAAACTACGCGTGAGTTGAATCACGACAACGACTCTCTTGCACACGGAAAATTTATTGTTGATTTGAGAGCGTGAGTTTTTTTGATGGTCGCTAGTTAGCACATTGGTTTTTTGCAGTGCTGTAAAAAATTGTTACAAAATAAACGTGCTCTACGGATTGAAGTTTAGTTTGGTGAGTAGTTAAAATTAAATAATGGAAGCCAGACTAACTCGCTTAGAAGCCATTATCCCTACTCTTGCAACGAGAGAGGATTTGGCTTGCCTCGAAAACCGTATGAGCGCTTCTATAAGCAGGGTCGAGACGACCTTGCATAGTGAAATGACTAAGCAAACCTGGCGCATTATTGCTCTGTTGGCAGGATTATTGCCATCGCTATTTGCTGCAGCAATTTATGTGACGAGATATGCTTAGTTGGATGCCAAAAATAGCTTATAAAGGCGCAAAACCCAGTTCCTGACGGAAACGATTTTTCACATACACGCCATCCCTAGAGGGCAGTGCACGAGGCAAGTCATCCGCCTTCACAAATACCTGGGCGAATGTCACACCCGCACGCTTGTGAATACTGTCTGTGACTTTAGAGACATCTTTTGCGTCATGCACTTCGAAAGAATTTTCAATGCCACAGGCCCGTGCAACTGCTGAAAAGCTGGTACCTAGGCTGGTGTGACTGCGTTGCATACCTGTTTCACCAAAGTGACCGTTATCCAGCACCACAATCGTCAAGTTCTTTGGTTGCTGAGCGTTGATCGTAGCCAGTCCACCAATCCCCATGAGTTGTTCACCGTCACCGGTCACGACGACAACCTGTTTTTCTGGTTGTGCGAGTGCGAGACCCAGCCCAATCAGAGCAGCTCCACCCATCGCACCCCAGAGGTAAAAGTTTTTGTTGCGGTCGCCCGCGGCAAACACGTCGTAGGTGGGGGAACCCAAGCCTGTCACAACCAGCGCGTCAGGAGACTGAGCCAGTAATTCTTTTACAAAGTCACGGCGATTAATGGTCGCAGTTGAGGTATCACGTAATGTCATGTTCGTTCCTTAGTTGCGGATCCATTTCTTGCGACCAATCAGGCTTTGCGACAGCAGCACGGCTACCTGCTCGCCACCCTCAAAGGCTGCATCCAGTGCGGCGCTCACGATGTCTTCGACTTCGTCGGCACGCTCGGCGCGCAACACGGTGATGCCCATGAGTTCCATGGAACCTTGTGTAGCTTTGCTCATTGGGACCTGCCAGGGATTGAATTCGGCATACTCCCCACGCATTGTCACCAGACTGAGGAATGGGAAACGGCAACTTTGCAACAAGGACATCATGTTGATGCAGTTACCCACACCACTGCTTTGCATGAGCAGTGCAGCGCGCTCACCACCGAGCCAGGCGCCGCTGGCGATCGCCACGCCTTCTTCTTCTGTGGTCAGGACGATGCCACGCATCTCCGGATCCGCATGTACGCGTCTGATCACGTGCGCATGACCTGCATCGGGCACGTAGGCCACTTGACGGATTTTGCCTTGCTTGAGGACATTGAAAATGTCTTCTTGCCAGGGTGAGTGGGGTTGTTCTTCGCTCATGTTTTGCACTCAGTTGGTTAGGTTGGCAATCATCATATTTTGTAATGATGTTTCTTGTATAGTAAAAATTACTGATATCTGAGATCAATAATATTTATGACAAAAGTATCATCAAGCCCAGTTCTCGAGCTTTAGTTTGGGTACTTTTGAAAATTCCCTGAGGTTATTGGTGACGAGTCGTGCATCAATGCTCAAAGCATGTGCCGCGATCATTGTATCTAGGGAGCCGATTGGTTCACCGCGTTTTTCCAAATCGCTACGTAAATCACCGTAGACCCATACGCATTGCTCGTCAAAAGGCATGATCTCGAAAGGCGCCAGGAACATCTCGAGTGCTTCGCGGTTTTTTTGAGAACCGCTTTTTGCTACGCCATAGGCGAGTTCAGACGCAACCACAGTGGAGAGACCCAAGTCACCCGAGCGATATTGTTGAAATTGTTCGATTACGTGCTGAGGACGTTGGTTAATGATGTAAATACAAATGTTTGTATCAAGCAAAATCATGGGAGGAGTACATCCCTGCTTTGCTGTTCAGGCTGAGCCCTTTCAAGTTGAAACCCTGTTTCAAATAAAGAAAGTGCTGTCGGCAATAGTCCCCAGGGATTGTTAGCAGGCATCAATAACACAGCATTTCCGACGTGTTTAACGTTTACTTCGGTCCCTGCAAAGCGATATTCTTTTGGTAGTCTCACAGCTTGGCTTCGTCCTGATTTAAAAATTCGAGCGGTATCCATAGAGATCTCCAATTGGTATCTATCAATGATACATATCAATTGGCTGGCGTACAACAGCAAAAAGTAAGAATCTGCGGATTATTTAATGTAAATATTTGATTTTAAAGAATTAAATAATCGAAGTGCAGAGGTGAACTGACAGATTTTTATCCTGTTAATCCAGCTTTGCATCCATATGCCTCTCATAACAACCCGCCAGTCTAAACAGCCGGTCACGTTTGAGCATGGTGACGACTGCCTCTGGCTGACGTCTGCCAGAGGTAAACAATTCATTGAGCGTTTGTTCGATGTGTGTTTTTAGAACGGCCGTGTGTGTGGACCACCACATTGAGAGGAATCGATCAGGGTCTGTCAGTCCCAGCCCCTGTTTGCGGAGCTCCGAGCGACTGAAATCTTTGATGTTCCAGGTGAGTACGCTAACAGGACCTGAGACTGTGCGAGCAACAGCTGCAATGCCTGCGGCGGCCACGTGCTTGTCTTTGCGATCGGTATGTCGCAATTCAGCTTCAAATTCTGTCACATCCCCCATATTGGCAAGAGGGAATTGCTGCTGCATGGTTTGCCATTCTTCTGCCAGTAAGGCCGGCTCAATCGGCCAGAGGCGGGCTGCATTACGCTGCCATTCATCGCCGATTTTATCCGTCCAGATCGGTACAAGCACCCCTGCGTGCCCCAGACTGAGCAGCAAGGGACGCAACAAACCAGACATCATGACGCAAGCGTCAAGTACTAAGCCAGGGGGCTGACTGGAATTTTTTTCTGCGACAGGTTGTTTTGTCGAGACTGGGGCAGGAGTGGTCGAATCTTGTTGTGGTAACGTCATTCAGTCATTTTAGTGCCAACAATGCGGCACGTACGATGGTCTGGGCATCCACACCAAAATACGCCCGCAGTGCTGCACGGGTGTCGCTGCGTCCAAAGCCATCTGTACCCAAGGTCATGTAACGACGGCTCGATGGAATATAGGCACGGACTGACTCCGGCAAAACGCGCACATAATCGGTTGCAGCAATGATCGGGCCGCGGCTCTTGTTGAGTTGTTGATAAAGGAACGGGGTGCCGGGGTTTCTCTCATTGTCCAGACGCGCTTGTTCGCAGGCTGCGCCATCGCGCGCAAGCTCAGACCAACTGGTCACACTGTAGACACTGACTTCGAACTCCTGCTCGGCGAGGATCTCCGCTGCTTTGATCACCTCGGTCAGGATTGCACCTGATCCCATCAGGGTAATCGGGGTGCGTGCGTGTTTGCCCTGATAGGTATTAAACAAATAGCAACCCTTTAAGATGTCCTCACTGACTCCTGACGGCAGGGTCGGTTGTGCATAGTTTTCATTCATCAGGGTGACGTAATAAAACACGTCTTTTTGCTCAATCATCATGTCGCGGATGCCGCGATCCACGATCACGGCCATCTCGCCAGCAAAGGCCGGATCATAGGCTTTGCAATTCGGTATGGTCGCGGCATGGAGATGGCTCGAGCCATCCTGGTGCTGCAGACCCTCACCACCAAGTGTGGTGCGACCAGAAGTCGCCCCGAGTAAAAATCCTCGGGGGCGCTGATCGGCTGCCGCCCAGATCTGGTCGCCCACACGCTGAAAACCAAACATGGAGTAGTAAATATAGAAAGGCAGCATGGCTAAGCCGTGCACGCTGTAACTGGTGGCAGCCGCTGTCCAGCTGGCGATCGCGCCCGCCTCGGAGATGCCCTCTTCGAGAATCTGGCCATCCAGTGCTTCGCGATAGCTAAGCACCGAGCCGATATCCTCAGGGGCGTAACGCTGACCCACGCTCGAATAAATACCGACTTGTTTGAATAAGTTAGCCATTCCAAAGGTCCGTGCTTCGTCGGCGACGATTGGTACGATGCGCGGGCCCAGTGCAGGGTCTTTCAGTAAGTTGCCAAGCATGCGCACGAAGGCCATCGTGGTGCTCATGTCCTTGCCTTCAGCATTCAGTGCGAACGCACTATATTGCTCGATGGCGGGAACGGGAACCACTTCACAGTCGGTATCGCGTTTCGGCAGATAGCCACCTAGTGCCTGGCGATGTGCCAGTAGATATTTCATTTCAACGCTGTCAGCAGCGGGTTTGTAAAAGGCTAGTCCTGTTGCTTCTTCGTCGCTGAGTGGCAGATTGAAGCGATTACGAAACTCAATCAGATCTTCACCATCGAATTTTTTATGACTGTGCGTGGTCATTTTTCCTTGACCAGCGCTGCCCATGCCGTATCCCTTTTTTGTTTGGGCAAGGATGACAGTAGGCTGGCCTGAGTGATTGGCCGCAGCCGCATAGGCCGCATGAATCTTGACCAGGTCGTGGCCACCGCGTTTGAGATGATCGATCTGCTCGTCGGTCATGCCTTGGGCGAGCCGGGTGAGCTCTTCGTTCTGGCCAAAGAAGTTATCGCGATTAAAGCGTCCGTCTTTGGCGGCGAAGGTCTGCATTTGTCCATCTACGGTATTGGCAAAAGCACGCGTCAGTGCTCCGGTCAGATCGCGCGCGAACAGACCATCCCAATCACTGCCCCAGACTAGCTTAATGACATTCCAGCCCGCACCAATAAAGAGCTTTTCCAGCTCGTCGATGATGCG
>CANCRX010000114.1 GCA_947380655.1 Alcaligenaceae bacterium
GATGCTGCCGAAAAAATGCGCAATGGTGAGCTAGCGGCCTTCGCTACAAATAAAGCAATATTATTTGAACTCTCTGATCAGCTGCCCGGCTCTCAAGTTCTTAAGGGAGCATGGGGTTTAGAAAAAATTTCAATCGGTATTCCGATAGCACGAAATATGGCATTGCCTTACATTCAATCTTTTGTCGACGACATCCAAAAAAGTTCTTTCATCACACAGGCAGCAATGCGGGCGGGACTACGCGGAATCACACCGGATCACTCATCATGACCTCCTATACAAAAAAAACGATACAGACACCTTTACTTGAAATTGAATATCTTGAGTTCAATCCTCAAGGCACGCAAACAGTCGTGCTTACACACGGCTGGCCGGATGCACCCATTACCTGGAATCCGATCGCACAAGAACTTGCAAAAAAAGGACTGCGCGTCATTGCCCCAGCTCTGCGTGGCTTTGCAGGCACGCGCTTTCTATCGGCGCAAACCCCTCGTAGCGGGCAACTCGCATCCTTGGGTCGCGACATGCTCGACTTGATTGACGCACTCAAGCTCACCAACCCGATCCTTGTCGGCCATGACTGGGGCGCGCGCGCAGTCGCCAATGCAGTAGGTCTCAGACCTGGCGTGGCATCGCATCTCGTCATGCTTTCGGTAGGCTACGGCACAAACGACCCGAATCAGACACTTAGTTATGCTCAAACACGCAGCTACTGGTACCACTGGTTTATGGCAACGGCACGGGGAGAAAAAACAGTACGCACTGACGGCAAAGGTTTTGCAAAAATGATGTGGGATACCTGGTCACCGTCAGGCTGGTACACCGAAGCGGATTTTGATGAAACAGCAAAAGCCTTTGAGAACCCAGACTGGGCTGACATCGTTCTACACTCCTATCGGCAACGTTGGGGACATGCACCCAGTTTTTCTGAGTACGCAGAGGACGACGCCAAACTCAATCCCGCTCCAATTATCGAGACCCCGACACTCGTACTGCACGGTGCCGTTGACTACTGCAGTAATCCTGACATGTCAGCGGGCAAAGAACGGTTCTTTTCTGGGCGCTATGAAAGAGTGTTGATCGATCATGCTGGGCATTTCCCCCAAAAAGAACGCCCTGCCGAGGTACTCCAGGAGATCATGCGATTTTGTTTTTAAAAATTCGGCTCCGTACGAGCCGTATTGCCTTTATGATGAATGCTAAGTGAACAGCTATTTTATTTAGCCATTGGAGTGTCGCATGTCCTTGTTAGGAAAAATTGTTCAATCACGGCAATTATCGAAAGCACATCTTGCGATCAAACGACTCATGTCTGAGCGTGGCGAATCAAACAGTTCCAGCATGGCTCAGGATGTTATTCAGCAATTTCAAAGCCTGGATGAAACAGGTCGGGCTGAGCTCTACACAACTCTCGCAGAGAAATACAGCCCTGACGCTCAAGCCATACTATTGGCCGCACAGACTTATGCTGACAAACCTACTGCAAAAAATTTAATCGCGCTAACAAAAATATCCGAATCTCCCAGACAAGAGCTTCTGCGTCGTATCAATCGTGCCCCCGGTGGAACGCGCGCTGTTGTGAACATGCGCCGCGAACTGCTAAAACTCCTCGATAAACGTCCTGAACTTGCTGCGCTTGATTACGACATCCGGCATCTGTTGTCATCATGGTTTAATCCAGGCTTTCTAAAAATGCACCAGGTTGACTGGCGATCCCCCGCGCATGTGCTCGAAAAAATTATTCACCATGAAGCGGTTCATGCGATTGATGGCTGGGATGACTTGCGCCGTAGACTGCAGCCTGACCGCCGTTGCTTTGCATTCTTTCACCCTCAGCTACCTGATGAACCTCTTATTTTTGTTGAAGTAGCCCTACTCGCTGAAATACCTGATGCGATTGGTCCGTTAGTGGATAAAAAATCCCTGCCTATCGAAGGATCTAAATTCAAAGTTGCCTGTTTTTATTCAATCAGTAATTGCGAATCAGGTCTCAGAGGCGTGTCGCTTGGAAACTTTCTGATCAAACGCGTTGCCGATCATTTGAAAGCAGAATTGCCGAGCCTTAAAACCTTTGTGACCTTATCACCGATTCCCGGGTTTACAGAGTGGCTGGCACGCACTCCCGATACGACCGTGCTCACCAATCATCCGGCAGTTCTGATACGTTTCGAAAAAGCACTGCAAACAATCAGCCTGAAAGGGAAAACCTGGCCACAGCGACTCGTAGATGGCTGGACACCTGAGAGCAGTACTACGCTCGAACGCGATGCACTAAATTCTCTCTGTGCAATTTATTTACTTTATTACTCCCCGCATCGTGGCGGGAACTCTGTCGCCAACTTTCATCTGGGTAATGGAGCGAAACTGAACCGTATCAACTGGGCAGCAGATCTCTCTAAAAAAGGTCTGCGTGAGTCAGCAGGTCTGATGGTCAACTATCTGTATGATCTCGATGAAATCGAATCCAATCAGGAAAAATTCGCAAAAGGTGAAGTCGCTCACGCGCGCGCTGTGGCAAAGCTTGTCTAGTTAATTATGTACGCGACCGCCTTTAAATTCTGCTTATTTGCCTTAGCCGCCTGGATAGTTTACGCATATCTTACAGGGCATCCCTCGAGGGATTTTGTCACGCGTACCATTAAAAAAAGTGGCAGTCTTTCAAAATCTAGAACAACACTTTTTATCTGGTGGGGACTCATTGGAACAGGAGCCTTGTGGCTCCTGTATGACTTTCTAAAATAGCTTGAAGTTCCATTGCAATCAAGGTTTGGCTGACCAGCCTCCTCCCAAAGCTTTAAACAAATCCACACTAGCCTGCAAGCGAGCGGAGCGATTAATCACAAAGGCAAGATTCGCATCATTGGCTACACGCTGAGAGTCCAGTACGCTTAGAAAATCAACATAACCCGCTTCGTAACGCAAGACAGCAAGGCTTTGTGCCTTCACTGCGGCTTGGACTTGTACATTCAAATACTCTTCAGTTGTCAAGGTCTGTCTGACGGAAACCAACGCATCACTGACCTCGCCGAAAGCACCTCTGACTACTTTTACATAATTACCGAGAGTCTCCTGCTGTTGCGCATTGGCGAAATCAAGTCGTCCTTGCAGCAACCCACCGGAAAATATTGGTTGCACCAAACCTAGACCCGCAGACCAAACGGCACTCTGTCCAGACAAGAAAGCGCTGAAATCAACGCTTTGCGCACCAAACAACCCTGTCAAAGAAATCGTTGGGAACAGACTTGCAGTGGCCACACCGATTCTTGCATTAGCCGCCTTCAGCTCTTGCTCTGCGCGATTAACGTCAGGCCGGTTCTCCAGCAGTGTTGAGGGCAAACCAGCCGGAGGCAGGGGCGCTAAAGGTAGTTTTCGCACATCACCAGCCTCGAGCACCAGATCAAGCTTTCCAGTCAACACAACTAACTGGTTTTGCACCACACCACGTTGTCGCATTACCTCCGAAAGCGTGGCCTGTGAACTGGCCAGGGCCGCTGTCGCCTGACTCACATCTATGGGAGAGATCAAACCACCATCAAATTTAGCCCGCGCTACACGCAATGAGTGTTCACGCGTGATGACGGAGTCCTTCAATACTGCAGCCTGAGCATCGAGCGAGCGCAGTCGCAGATACGTATTGGCTAACAAGCCGGACAGCGTCAGATTCACACTGACCTGCTCATAGCGGCTGGCGTCAACCAAGGCCGTAGCTGACTCGATATTGCGACGAACCCGTCCCCAGACATCCAGCTCGTATGAAGTTGAAAATCCTGCCTGTGTCGTATTGGCCGATACCGCGACACCTGTTGGCGAAGCGACAGTCCCAGAAGAAGCCCGTGTGCCACTCGCCCCCAAATTCAGGGTCGGATACAGTGCTGCGCCTGCCTGCTTAGCGATCGCCTCGGCTTGAGCCAGTCTGGCTATCGCAATCTTGACATCAGCATTATCTGCCAACGCCGTTTGCATCAACGCATCAAGCTGATTGTCGTTGAACAGCGTCCACCACTCTTTTTTGAATGGTGCAGTTGGGTTTGACTGGTCGGTGTTTTCAGTTGGGGCTTTACGGTAGGAGTCAGGCAAAGCAAGCTCGGGTCGCACATAATCAGGACCGAGCGTGCAGCCACCCATCCCTGCTGCGATCAAGAATCCAACACACAGTTTAATTTTCCGAAGGCGCGCTGGAGACAACCTATGAGCGTTCATCAAGGCGCTTTCTCCTCGGCTTTTGTATCTGGAAGCAGGGTTGGTGACTCCCCTAAAGGCATATCAAAAGGGGTTGCCTTACCACGTGCCAGCCAGGTGAAAAACATCGGTACAAAGATCGTCGCAATAAAGGTTGACGCCAACATCCCACCAAACACGCCCGTTCCCATCGAACGACGAGCGGCCGCTCCTGCACCGGAAGAAATCACAAGCGGAAATACACCCAGAATAAACGCAAGAGACGTCATTACGATCGGTCTAAAGCGCTGCTTGGCTGCTGTCAACGCCGCGTCGATATTGCTCATACCCAAGGCACGCTTTTGCGCGGCGAACTCAATAATCAAAATCGCATTTTTAGCCGATAACCCAACAAGCACAACCAAACCAATTTGAAAATAAATATCATTAGGCATCCCGCGAATCAACACGGAAATCAGCGCACCACAAATTGCGAAAGGCACTGCTAGCAATACCGCCAAAGGCAAAGACCAGCGCTCATACTGCGCCGCGAGGATGAGGAACACCATAATCAGACCAAAAACAAACGCCACGCCAGAAGTCGTACCCGTGCGGATTTGCTGATAGGCCTGTCCAGACCAAGCCAACTCATAGGTCGCAGGCAAAGTTTCTTTTGCGACTTGCTGGACGATGTTGATGGCTTCGCCAGAGCTGATTCCGACGACACCGCTGCCGAGTACCTTGGCGGCAAGAAAACCATTGAACCGCTCAAGCTGCTCTGGACCCACGATCTGTTTAATATTGATTAATGCGGATACAGGAACCATGCTGCCATTATCTGCACGCACAAAAATCTGCCCGACATCGGTTGGATTCGCCCGGAATTGCGAGTCAGCCTGCAACTGGACACGATACGTTCTGCCGCTCAGGTTAAAGTCATTGACGTAGAGTGCGCCCATCATGGTTTGCAGGCTCAGATACACATCCGCGACCGGAATGCCCAGAGATAGTGCTTTAGCTTCATCGACTTCAACAAATAATTGCGGTGCAGTCGGCCTGAAAAAAGTATTAATCCCGGTCAACTCAGGACGTTTTTTCAGTGCATCAATAAACCCACCCGTCACTGCTGCGAGCTTTGCCGCATCGGGTTCGCCCTTGGATTGCACATAAAATTCAAAACCACCCGCAGAGCCTAAGCCCCTGATTGGAGGAGGATTAAAAACCAGCGCCATGCCATCAGGAAAACTCATCCCTAAACCAGTGAATTTTTTTGCCAGGTCTTCGGCACTACTCGTACGTTCTTTCCAGTCTTTAAGCGGGATAAATATCGTCCCAGCGTTACTTTTGACTCCACCGCCAATAATGTCATTACCCGCGATCACAAAAACACGTGCAACAGCGGGGTCCTGCACAACAGCCTGCTGAAAAGATTCGCCAGTTTTCTGCGTACGTTGCAAGCTTGCCCCATCTGGCAACACCAGCGCACTAATGAGATAGCCCTGATCCTCTGCAGGAACAAAACCCCCTGGCACCATTCTGAACAACACCACACATGCAACGATGACTGCGCCAAACACGCTCGCACCAATAATACGGTGATGCAGTGTCAAGTTGACAAGCTTGGCGTAACGATCGGTCAGCGAAGCAAACGCACGGTTAAACCACTTGAAACCCTTAGGCTCAGTATGGGTTGGTTTAAGCAACACCGCACAAAGTGCTGGTGTGAGTGTGAGCGCAACAATCCCGGAGAGAAACACAGCGAGTGCGACGGTCACCGCAAATTGCTGATAGAGCTTACCTGCAATACCGCCAAGGAAGGCGACAGGAATAAACACGGCGGCGAGCACCAAGACAATCGCAACAACAGCTCCTGACACCTCTCGCATGGCTTCATAGGCAGCAGCTTTAGGCGACATATGCAGCTCAGCCATTAACCGCTCGACGTTTTCAAGCACAACAATGGCATCATCCACTACGATACCGATCGCCAGCACCATGGCAAAGAGCGTCAAGGTATTGACCGAGAACCCAAACAACCAGAGTCCCGCAAAGGTTCCTATCAAAGAAACAGGCACAGCAATTAACGGGATAAGCGTTGCACGCCAGTTTTGCAGGAACAGGAATACCACCAGCCCTACCAGCACCATGGCTTCGGCTAACGTCACGACCACTTCGTGAATCGACGCATCAACGAATTTTGTCGTGTCAAACGGAATGACGTAATCGATGCCAGGTGGAAACTTTTTCTTGATATCTTCCATCGTGCTTTTCACACGATCGGCCACATTCAGTGCATTGGCACCAGACTGCAAAAAGATCGCAACGATCGCAACGGGTTGCCCGACAAGTGTCGTATTGACATCGTAGTTCGCTGCATCGAGTTCTACGCGCGCGACATCTTTGAGTCGAAGTACGCCGCCCGGTCCAGAAGAGCGAATGACAATATCGCCAAATTGCTCAGCCGTCAGCAGACGTCCCTTTGCCGTCACCGTATAGACTAACTGCTGTCCTTGAGGAGCCGGCTCCTGGCCAACCTTACCCGCTACGTTTTGTTTATTTTGAGCAGCGACAGCACTGGCAATGTCGCCAGCCGTCACGCCGAGCTGAGCCATACGATCCGGATTCAACCAGATGCGCATGGAATAGTCTTTTGCGCCAAAGATCTGCGCATCGCCCACACCTGGCAATCGTTTGAGCTCATCAAGAACATTGATCAGCGCATAGTTTGAAAGATACAGCGCTGAAAAGTCACCTTGAGGTGCGGTGATCGCTGCGACCAACAGAATATCATTCGATCTTTTTTGTGCCGTCACGCCATACTGGCGAACAATATCAGGCAAGCGCGGTTCAGCGATTTTGACTCGGTTGTTAACGTTGACGGTTGCAATATCTACGTTGGTGCCGACTTCGAAAGTTGCGGTGATCGTCAACTGACCGTTTGAAGCGGCAGTCGAGTTGAAGTAAAGCAGGTTCTCCACACCGGCGAGCTGCTCTTCTATCGGGCCTGCAACTGTTCGGGTCAGTGTTTCAGTCGAGGCGCCTGGATAGTTAGCGGAAATAATGACTGTCGGTGGCGCGATCTCAGGGTATTGCGCAATCGGCAATCCTCGCACGGCCATCAGGCCGGCAATCACAATCGTAATGGAAATAACGGCTGAAAAAATCGGCCGACTGATAAAGAAACTGGAAAAGCTCATTTAGTTTCCTTAGGAGCAGCAGTCACTTGCGAGGCGCCTGGTGCAGCGCCAACCGGTTCAAGTGGTACGACATTAGGAGCGACTGCTGCACCAGGTCGGATCTTGATGATGTTATCTACGACAACTTTGTCACCTTCTTTTAAGCCCGACAACACAACCCAGTTTTTACCTATCCAATTACCCATTTTTAACGGTGTAGGTACGACCTTACTGTCGGCACCCACAGTCCAGACCATAAAGCCTCGTTCCGTCTGAATCACTGCGGCTTGCGGCACTAAAAATACGTTTTCGATCTTGCCTGTCGAAAGGCGGATTTTTACAAACTGGCCCGGCAAGATTTGTTGTTCAGCATTAGGAAATTCTGCGCGCAGTTGTTGAGTGCCTAACTTTGGATCAATAAAAGTCGAGAGGAAATTTATCTTGCCTTTCTGTGGATACAGTTTCCCGTCGGCGGTGAAAATTTCTACAACAGTGGGGAGTGATGCATCCAGTCGACCGCCAGGCAGCTTAGAAGTATCACTCGCGGACAAACCAAATCTCACCCAGATTGGATCAACTTGATAAATAGACGTCAGCAAACTTCCATCACTGGATGTTGTAATCAGATTGCCCTCTGAACGTTGCGCGCGCCCAGTCACACCACTCAATGGCGCAGTAACCGTTGTCCACTTGAGATTGAGTTGTGCGTTTTTAAGGTTCGCCTGCGCGACTTCGTTCGCAGAAGTTGCGTCATCGAACTCCTTACGACTCACCGCCTGCTGTGCAAACAAACCCTTTAATCTGGCCGCCTCACGCGCAGTCTGCTTGGCACGCGCTTGCCATTCTTCGAGTGAGATTTTGTAGGGCTCAGGATCAATCTGAAAAAGGGGCTGGCCTGCTTTGACCCGCTCCCCCTCTTCATATAGCCGCTTTACCAAAATTCCTGAAACACGCGCTCTGACTTCGGTTTCTTTGGCACCTTCAGCCTGGGCAGTCACTTCAAGCGTATTAGGCACTGAAGTCTGCTTTGCCTCAATCACTGAAACAGGCATGCCCTGAGGTTTAGGAGCACCCTCTTGTGACAGCGCTGTACCAGTCATCAACAGACCGGCCAGGCAGCAGACAACTCTATTAGGAAAGCCGCGTTTAATTAAGTTGCCAGACATGCGTTGATTCTGAACAGACGTACGAGCAACATCAAACATCGGTGACTTCCTAAACAATAGATGATCGAGACATTTTATACGGGTAAACCCATACAAACTAACTTTTGTTAGCTGTATGTGAAATAACTACTTAATTTTTAAGGTTTTTGCAGATCGCTGCCGTGACGTCTGTACACGAGGCATGACCCCCAAGATCTCTCGGGATGACGAGACCCTGTGCCAGCGTCAACTCGACAGACTTTTCAATACGACTCGCAGCCTCAATCAAGCTCGCATCTGCATGACGATCCCCGAGCCAGCGCAGCATGAAAGCGCCGGACAGAATCGTAGCTAACGGGCTTGCGACATTCAGTCCGGTAATGTCGGGCGCTGAACCGTGTGCCCCCTGAAATAAACCATGATGATCACCCAACTCACCTGAAGGGGCGATTCCCATTCCACCTACTGTGGCAGCGCCCAGGTCAGAAATAATATCGCCAAACATGTTTTCCGCCACGATCACGTCGTAAAAATCTGGACGCTTAACCAAATGAACGGTT
>CANCRX010000115.1 GCA_947380655.1 Alcaligenaceae bacterium
GTATAGACTTGATGATAGAGCCCCGTGGCCTCGCCCGCCGCATAGAGTCCTGGGATCGCCCGACCATCCTGGTCGACAACCTGGCTATTTGAATTGATCTTGATCCCGCCGTAGGTGAAACAAATGCCCGGGATGATGGGGTAGGCCATGAACGGGCCTTGATCAATGGGGCGCGACCAGTGCGATTTAGGGATTTTTAGACCTGTGGTTGCAAGGCCATCGATTTCGAGTGGTTTGAACCCTTCGCTGGACGGGCAGCTTTGATTGAAAGCCTCAACTGTGCGCTCAAGATCCGCAGCAGGTAAACCGCAGTTGTGGGCTAACTCAGCCAGCGTACGTCCTTCAATGGCAGGGAGATCGGTACGTATGCTTTTTTTCCAGTTAGGGACGTCATGGATCCGCTGATCAAAAATGACGTAACAAATCCCATCGGGTTGCTCACCGATTGAGCGAGAAATGTGATCGTAATTGACGTCTACCGGGCCGGGGGCTTCATTTAGAAAACGCTCACTGTGCTTGTTTACCAGAATGCCATAAGTAAAATTCATCACCAGCGCTTCGGTCGCGCCGGAACGTGGGTCAAGCGGCTCGGCATGATAAGAGCTGAAGTCTCCCGCAGGTGCCGCACCCGCATCAAGCGCCATGCGAATACCTTCGCCTTTGTTGTAGTAGCCACCCTTTGCAACAGGACGTACAAATTTAGCGGCCTGGCCCAGATATTGCGTCAGCATTTCTGGATTGCCTTGAAAACCACCTGAAGCGATCACAATATTTTTTCCATGCAGCATCCGTTCTTGACCCGTGCGGTCGGTGATGGTCAAGCCCAGGTCGCTCGACGAATCTGTGCGCCGTTGCATGCCGCGTGCGGTGGTTTCGTATAAACACGTCACGCCTTTTTTGAGCGCATAGTTTCGCAGTGCCTCGATCATGGCAAGTCCGCCGCCAACGGGCATAAGCCTGGGCGCTGCGGCCGTAACAAAATAGGTTGGCAGAAAATCAAATCTGATCCCAAAGCTTTTTAGCCAGGCAACCGTTGGTCCTGCCCCCTCTGCCAGCGTGGAAACAAGCTCCGGGTCAGGCATGCCGTGTGCTTTAACGTAAGGTGGCCAGTCGGCATAAGGCGCACTGGCGGCTTCAATAATGTTTGGATCCAGATGAAAGCCTGCATTGGAGACTAAACGTTCTTCAAAGTCATCGCTGACTTCGGTTTCGCTTTTCATCCGGAAATAAGATTCGGTCCATCGCGTGTTGCCACCAAAATCCGCTTCAGGTGAGCGCTCGAGCACCACGACGCTCGCACCAAGATCTGCGGCCGCAACGGCCGCAGACAGACCTGCAATACCGCTGCCAATGATTATTAAATCGTATTGTGTCTGTAGCGTATTTGATTCCTGCTGCATGCCTGTCTCTCCGTGTCTTTGACTTAATTATTTTTCTAATTGTGCAGCGTAATGACTCCAAGCACACCATATTTAAAAAAGAAATTGAGGTGGATGGATTGCTGAATATCCCTACAAACAGTTTTTCGCTTATTGTTATAACAACCGCCAGCAGAGCGGGAGTATTCAAAAATATAAGGAGAACAAATGCTGCGATGCAAAATAGCGCGAGTGATCGCCGTGACACTGATGATGACGGGCTGTTTGTCTCTCGGTCAGGCACAAACAAGTCAGGTACAAACAGAAGCCTTTCCGGTCCGACCGATTCGTCTGATTGTTGGCTTCCCCGCGGGTGGTGCTTCTGATGTGGCTGCGCGCGCCGTGGCGGGTCGGATGGCAGAGTTGCTCGGCCAGCCTGTTGTGGTGGAAAACAAACCGGGCGCTGCAGGAAATATCGGCTCTGAGCTGGTGGCCAAATCCAAGCCTGATGGTTACACCTTGTTGTTTGGCACCATTTCATCTTCGATTAATGGCAGCCTGTATAAAAATCTGACCTATGACCCGGTCAAAGATTTCTCGGCGATTTCGCAAGTGACCTCAACCCCGTTTCTCTTGGTGGTCAATCCCGCTTCACCTTATCGCTCAGTACAAGACATTATTCATGCCGCCCGCGCTGCAGGGAGTTCACAAAAACTACCTGATTATGCGACGGCTGGGAATGGTTCGGGATCACATTTATTCATGGAGCTGTTTACCTCGATGGCAGGTATCCAGTTGTCTCACGTGCCCTACAGAGGTGCTGCACCAGCTATTGCTGATGTGATGGGTGGGCAAGTGCCGATCGCTTTTGACAATATTCTGACTACGCTGGCGCAGGTGCAGGGCGGTAAGTTGCGTGCATTGGCTGTCAGCACGACCTCACGCTCGAGCGTTGCGCCTGATATTCCGACTATGTCTGAGTCAGGCGTACCGGGTTACGACGCGACAGCCTGGTTTGGTCTGTTTGCTCCGGCGGGAACACCGGCAGATGTTGTGAACAAGATAGCGGATGCGGTCAAAAAATCTGTCCGCACACCCGAAGTCAGTGCGACCTTATTGAAGTCCGGTGCAGAGCCCGTGGGTTCAACGCCTGCAGAGTTTGATGCGTTTTACAAAGCAGAAGTGGCCAAATGGGCACGCGTCGTACAGAACGCAAAAGTAAAAATTGATTAAGGAAAATGATGAAAATCTGGCATCAGAGTTTTACGGTTTTAAGTGATCTTGGCCCTTATCAGGAGGCGCTTAAAAAGCATTTTGCACGTGTCGCGCGGCCTGATACGCAAATTGATATGCATGGCATGGCGCCTGGAACGTATGCTTCGAATTATCCGGGTTCTGATATTCGTCATGCGGCGTTGTTTCATTTGCATGGGATGCAGTTCATGCAAGCCGGCGTGCTCGCTCAGGAGCAAGGCTATGACGCTTATGCCATCAGTACGCTGCCGGATCCGGCGCTGAGAGAAATCCGGGCGTTAATTGATATTCCTGTCGTAGCGTATGGTGAATCCGCGATGCTGACCGCCTGTATGCTGGGTCGCAAATTCGGCATTCTTTGCTTCATTGAGGATTTCAATGAACTGCTCGATCAAAACGTCGAAAGCTACGGCTTGAGTTCGCGCTATGCCGGTGCCGCTCCGGTTGGATTCACGTTTAACGATGTACTGAAAGGTTTTGAGGATCCTTCTGAGATGATCGAGAAATTTAAAACCGCAGCGAGAAAATTAATTGCCCAGGGGGCTGACGTCATTATTCCCGGCGAGGCCCCGATGAATGTGTTGCTTGCACGTAATGGTGTGACTGAGGTCGATGGCGTGACGGTGATGGATTCATTAGGTACCTGGATCAAGCAGGCGGAAATGATGGTGGAGTTGCGTCGTACCTGTGGCACCAAGACCAGCCGTAAAGGTTTTTATCATCGTTTGCCTGAGTTGGCTCGTGCGAAAGAAATGTTCACCTTTTATGGGTTGGATAAGCGTCAGCCTGGTGTTTGAATGTTGTATAGACTGATTGCAGCTCAAGTGTGAGGGGTAAGGAAATGAGTCATAGGTTTGAAGTGGTTGTTGCGGGCTGTGGTGTGGCGGGTTTGTCGGCGGCAGTCACGGCGGCTGAGCGTGGGTTAAACGTCGCCATACTGGAGCGCGCCTCACAAGAGGATCGCGGCGGCCAGAGTCGATATACCGAGGCGTATCTGCGGATGAAAGCGATTGATCAAGTCACCGATGATTTTGAAACGTATCTCGCCTCCAACGTTGGTCTGTATGCAGACCCAGAGCTGATGGCAGAGATGTCGACCGGACGCGAAAACTGGTCTCAGGTTGCACGCAGTCTTGCGATCCCGGATCCTGAAGTGATTGGAAATTTTGCGGATCATGTGCCTCCAACAATCAAATGGTTGCAAGGCCTGGGTGTTAAGTTTGATTTTTTACCGACACAATTTTTAACTAAAACTCAACCACGTCTATTACCCGTTGGAGGTGGTGCTGCACTCGTCGATGCGTTGGCTGCACAAGCAGAAAAGCTTGGCGTCACATTTTTTTATCACACGACAGCCAGAAAACTGTTGCAAGATGAGCGAGGTGTTGTCACGGGTTTGCTTGCACAACAGCAGGGTCAAGGCCATGTGCGGTTTAAAGGGAAAGTTGTCTTGGCCTGTGGCGGCTTTGAGGGCAATCCTGCGTTGCAGTCAAAATATATTGGCCCACGCTCGGTCTATTTAAGGCCGATCTGTAAAGGCGGGTATTTCAACCGTGGTGAAGGCATTGAAATGGCGCTTGATATTGGCGCGGCGCCCTCTGGTGATTTTGGTAGTTATCACGCGGAGCCGATTGATCCGCGCTCGAGTGTCTCAGAGCCCTCGGTATTTATTTTCCCCTATGGCATTCTGGTGAATAAAGCGGGCCAGCGGTTTGTCAACGAGGCTCCGGGCACCGTCGATGCCTGGTATGAGCGCATCACGCGTCGCATCTATGAACAAGATGAAGGCATCGCCTATGTCATCCTCGATCAGCGTGTCAAAGATATTCCGAATTACCGTTTAGGCATTCGTACCGATCAGCCGGCGATTGAGGCCGACACGATAGAAGCCTTGGCCACGCAGTTGGGAATCATGCCAGAGGTCTTGTATGAAACAGTCAAGGCTTATAACGCAGCTTGTCCAACGTCAGGAACCTACGACCCTTTGACTGTGGACGGGCTGGCGACAACAGGTTTGATGCCACCCAAGAGCAACTGGTCCCAGCCACTGGATCGTGGCCCTTATATGGCTTATCCGATTATTTCCGCGAATGTGTTTACCTTTGGCGGACTTAAGGTCAATCCCGTCGGGCAGGTACTCGATACCGATGGCGAAGTGATGCCTAATCTATATGCCGCAGGAGAGGTGATCGGGATGTATTACACCAACTATACCGGTGCGACCTCGGTATTAAAAGGCTTGGTATTTGGTCGGCTCGCCGCCAATCAGATTGCAGGCGAACAATGAAATCGGGACTGGTATGACCATACTAAAAAGTATGTTTGCAGCAGATTTTTTAGCTGGCCGTGTGGCGTTGGTGACGGGTGGTGCAGGCGGTATCGGCAGTGCGGTGTCCGAGGCGCTTGCCGCGCATGGGGCGCAAGTCGTTGCCGCAGACCTGCCTTCACGTCTGGGGGCGACAGCTACTGGTGCGGGGATCGAACATGTTGCCTTGGATGTCACGGACGCGGCAGATGTGCGGGCTTGCGTAGCGGGCGTCTTAAACAGGCACGATCGCTTGGATATTCTGGTCAATGTCGCGGGCGTTGTCTCGGTGGGTAATGCACAGCAACTCACCGAAAAAGAATGGGATCGCGTGATCGATATCAACCTGAAAGGTACGTTCTTGTGTTGCCAGTCGGTCATTGAAACGATGAAGCAGCAGCAGTTTGGCCGGATCGTGAATTTTGGTTCGGTACTCGGTAAAAACGGCGGTAATCCCCGTCCCTGGATCGATGCCGCCGAGCAAGAGCGTGCGGGTAATGTTGCCTATGGTGTCTCCAAGGCGGGTGTGCATAGCATGACGTCGTATCTCGCCAAAGAGTTGGCGGCATTTGGCATCACGGTCAACGCCGTGGCGCCTGGTCCCGTTGCCTCCGCCATGACCACCAGTTTCCCCAAAGTCCTGCGCGATTTGATTCCCATCGGGCGCATGGGGCAGGCCGATGAGATTGCAGCTGCCGTCTTATTCCTGGCTGCTCCAGGCTCAGGGTTCACAACAGGTGAAATTTTGGATGTCAATGGTGGACTGTGGTCGGACTGAGACCTGTCCGTTAGAATATGCCTGATATTGAGTTTGAGGTGGAGATGGGACAGGACATCAGGTGGCAGCAAAGATTTATAAACTACCTCAGCGCATTAAGCGCATTGACTGAGGCGGTTGAACTCTCACGCCAGCGTGCGTTGTCCAATCTTGAACAGCAAGGTTTGATTCAGGCTTTTGAATTTACCCACGAACTCGCCTGGAAAGTTATCAAAGATTATCTCGAGTACCAGGGGATTGTCGATATCGTTGGATCACGCGATGCCAGTCGCCTAGCATTTCAAAATGGTTTGGTCGAAGATGGTGATGCCTGGATGAAAATGATTGAGGCGCGCAACCTGACTTCTCACACGTACAACCTTGCTGTTGCACAGGCTGTTGTTGAGAGTATCTTGGTGAGGTTTTATCCCGCCTTTATGCTCTTGGCAGAGCGGTTTGGGCGATTAACAAGCCGTACGGAATAAGCGTGATGGAAACTGGGCTGAGTCAAGACGCGATAATAAAAATCCAGCGCACGCTTTCCCAATTCGCAGACATCGAAAAAGCTGTTTTATATGGCTCGCGTGCTAAAGGCAATTACAAATCAGGTTCTGATATTGATTTGACTTTGTATGGTGCTGGATTGTCGCAAGAAACGCTTATGGATGTTTCTATGGCGTTGGATGACTTATTGCTACCTTATACGATTGATCTATCAATCTATGCGAGTCTTGATCACCCTGCACTACGCGAGCATATTGATCGCGTAGGCCTGGTCTTTTATCAGCGATAGTTTTTAGCCCGATATGTCAATCTGACAACTCAACTTTGGCTTGTTTCATCACTTCGCCGTAGTGTTTGTATTCATTGTTGATAAACGTCTGAAATTTCGCAGGTGACTCCATCGTCTGCGGGACGATCGCAGCTTTTTTGAGTTTGTCTTGTACGTCAGGACGTGCGACAACTTTAACGATGGCATCATTAATTTTGTTAATCACGTCCGCTGGCGTTTTTGCAGGGGCAAAGACACCGACCCAGTTCACCGCGGTGAAATTCGGCAGATCTTCTTTGGCGGTTGGCGTATTGGGCAGGAAGTCAATTCGATTCTCTGTTGTGACCGCCAGTACATTCAGTCGTCCGTCTTGTGCCATCGGCAAGATGGGGGATAAGTCCATCACCACGCCGTCCACATGCCCCGCGATCGTATCGGTCACTGCGGGACCACCACCCTTGTAGGGTACGTGTACCAACTTGCCGTTTGAAGCTGTAGTGAGCATTTCGATCGTGAGGTGGCTCAAAGAACCTGTGCCTGAAGAGGAAAGAGTGATCTGGCGCGTTTTTGATAAGGCGAACAACTCTCCCAGAGTTTTGACATTGGGCAGACTGTTATTGATCGCAATCGCTTGAGGAGAAAGCCCGACCATATTGACAGCAATCAAATCTGTTGGCGTATGAAAAGGGGGCTTAATCTTTGTTTGGGGCGAGACGACGATTGGGCTCAGACTGGAGAGCAGTAGCGTATGACCGTCAGGCGCAGATTTAACGACATAAGCACCAGAGATCATGCCGGCTGCACCGGTTTTGTTTTCAACGACAACGGTGGTTGCCAGTAACTCACCTAAATAGGGGGCGATAATGCGTGCGGCAATATCGTTTGAACCGCCTGGTGCGAAACCGACCACCATCGTGATAGGTTTGCCAGAGAAGTCCTGGGCGCGTGTTGTCGTGTGCAGGAATGCTGTGCTGGTAATCATGGCCGATAGCAAAGCAAAACCAAGTCGCACACGGCGACTCTGTGTTTGGGTTGTCATGTTTTATCTCCGTTAGTCGCGATGGCTGAGATAGGTTTTAATCACCTGTTTAGCTCGCGGATCTGTTTTTTTACAGTCTAGCGGAAAACCGCCCCGAGCAGGGCGGTTGGATCGATTTTTTACAAAACGTAACGTGCGAGATCTTGACTGCCTGCGGCTTCTGCGAGCTTGTCGTTCACATAGGCCGTATCAATCTGTATGGTCTGTCCGCTACTGGCGGTCGCATCGAACGAAAGATCCTCAAGCAACTTTTCCATGACGGTATACAGACGACGGGCACCGATATTTTCGGTACGTTCATTGACCTCAAAGGCCAGCTCCGCCAGGCGTGCAATGCCATCCTCGGTAAAGGCCAGCTGCACATCTTCTGTCGCAAGTAGCGCAGAATATTGTTTGGTGAGCGAGGCATCGGTATCGCACAGGATACGGACAAAGTCTGCTGCGGTCAGTGAGTCGAGTTCAACGCGGATTGGAAAGCGGCCCTGTAATTCAGGGATCAGATCCGAGGGACGAGATAAATGAAATGCACCTGAGGCGATGAACAGAATGTGATCGGTCCGGATCATGCCGTACTTGGTTGTAACCGTCGTACCCTCGACCAGTGGTAACAAATCGCGTTGCACGCCTTGACGCGAAACGTCTGCGCCACCGGATTCGCTGCGCGTGGCGATTTTATCGATCTCGTCCAGAAACACGATACCGTGCTGCTCTACTTTTGTGATGGCGGCCGTTCTTAACTCTTCTTCGTTCACGCGATTGCTTGCCTCTTCGTCAACGAGCATTTTGAAGGCTTCTTTGACCGTCATCTTGCGCGTTTTCTTTTTTTCTTTTGCAAGACCCGCAAACATACCCTTGAGTTGTTCGGTCATATCCTCCATGCCGGGTGGCCCCATGATGTCCATTTGTGGGCTGGCTTGAGCGACTTCAATTTCTATTTCTGTGGCGTCGAGTTGACCTTCGCGCAGACGCTTGCGAAAGGTCTGGCGTGCGGCGTTTTCTTCACGAACGGGTGAGCCGTCGGCTGCGCGTGGCGGCGCCACCAGTACATCGAGAATGCGATCTTCAGCAGCATCCTCGGCCTGTGCCCGTACGCGCTTCATTTCTTCTTGCCGAGTTTGTTTGATCGAGATTTCTGCCAGATCACGAATAATCGTGTCGACATCACGCCCAACATACCCGACCTCGGTGAATTTGGTCGCTTCGATTTTGATGAAGGGTGCGCGGGCGAGTTTGGCCAGACGACGCGCGATTTCAGTTTTCCCCACACCGGTTGGTCCGATCATCAGAATGTTTTTCGGATGAATTTCAGTGCGCAGCGGCTCGGCAACTTGTTGACGACGCCAGCGATTGCGCAGGGCGACAGCGACCGAGCGTTTGGCACGCTGTTGTCCAACAATATGTTTATCAAGTTCGGAGACGATCTCCGA
>CANCRX010000116.1 GCA_947380655.1 Alcaligenaceae bacterium
AGTGTTGCGAATGAATCAGGACGGTTCATTAGCGCTTTCTGCTGCTGCTTTTGCGCAGCATGACCTACGCTTAAGACCATCTCAACAATTGCTTTCCCAAAATATTCCTGCTTAGCCTGGGCAGGGTGCATCCAGCGTTCTGGCAGTGACTTGGCAAATGCCTCGAGTCCTAATTCATCGGCTGCTTTCATATCAATAAAACGCTGCGCAGTACGCGGCGCCGTATCGGCCTCGGCAGAGGTATCGAGCAAGGCTAATCGTTCAACACGATGAGGTGCTCTGCGCATGATTTCGAAGGCGACGTAACCTCCCATCGAAAGTCCCATCAGAGAAAAAGTCAGCGGTGCGGTCTCCAAGACCTGTGAAGCAAAATCCTCGATCGAATCTCCTTTACGAAACACGTAAGGCAAACATTCGTATTCTTCAGAAAACTCCTTTATCTGGTTTTCCCAAAGCTTTTCGCTGCACAGGTGACCAGAAAGCATCACAAGTGCAGGACGTTTCGATTTTGCTGTCATATTTATTCTCCGGTAAAGCGTGCAGCGCGTTTCTCTTTCCAGGCGAGTGCGCCTTCTTTGATATCTTTAGATTTTTCTGAGATGGCCACTGCAGCCCTGATCGCTTGATCATCGACAATGCCGCGAGCGATTAAATTCATGTGTTTCTTAATACCAATCACTGCCAAGGGAGCCATCCCAGCTATCTGTTCACTTAATTGATCGAGTCTGATTAAAAGATGTTCGTCTTCAAGTATTTCTGTCAAAAAACCGATTTCAAGCATTTCCTGTGATTCAATTTTTTCGCTTGTTAAAAACAATTTTTTTGCGTTGTTTAAGCCTAAGCGCGAAATGTATCTAACCATGCCGCCCGGATAAAAATGCAAACCTAACTTGGTCGCAGGCATAAACATATTTGCCCCAGGCACGCCCAGGCGGAAATCGCAGGCCAGGCTGAGATCTGTTCCTCCCCCGTAAACGCCCCCCTGAATCGCTGCGATGGTGATGGGGCGCGCGGTTTCGATCAGATCAACGGTGTCACCAAAATAAGTTGAGGAGGGTGCTGATTCGGCTGCAAGGGATGAAATATCGTAGCCGCTGCAAAAGTATTTGCCATCAGCGACAAATCGTAAAACAAGTACCTCTTGATTCTGATTCACACTTTTAAGATGTTCTTTAATGACATCAAGATCGGACGGACTCAAGCGGTTTGCATAGGCCGGATTGCGAAATCTGATGGTGGCGATGCGACCATCAACCTTGAGCTCGGGAGTAGTGGGGATTGCATTATGCTCAATTGTGTTTGCTTGACTCATCGAGAGGGGCCTTGAAACGAGATAAAAAATAAACAGAATTGCATTATTCTACGTGTATAGGCAAGGCACTGGTGTTGATGCAATACCAATTTGTGAAAAATGCCACTTAATCGACATGACTAGATCGATATCAATCGGAGACAAAGAATTGAATATGTTTTTCAAGCAGGGCAAGCGAAGCATTTTTGCACTGTGCCAGTGGTTGTGTATTGCAATATCCGCGATAAGCATTACCAACCTCGCCAATGCTGCCTATCCTGATCGTCCTATTCGTATCGTTATCCCGAATGCGCCGGGTGGTGGCACGGATGCCTTTGGACGCATTATTGGCCAGAAACTAAGTGAAGCCTGGCATCAGTCTGTCATCGTAGAAAATAAACCCGGTGCACAGGGCGGAATCGGTACCGCGTTTGGGGCTAAAGCTGCCCCTGATGGTTACACGCTGACTGTCGCACTAGTCAGCACGATGGCCGTCAATCCTTATGTGTATAAAGATATTGGCTATGACCCACTTAAAGATTTCGTTGCTGTCGCTGTTGGAGTCAACCAGCCTTACCTGATGGTGACCTATCCTGAGGCTCCTTACAATACGCTCAAAGAGCTTGCAGCCTTTGCAAAAACTAAAGCCAATGGAGCGACTTACTCTTCTACGTCCTCTCAGACTGAACTGATCGGTGTACTGTTTCAATCGTTGATACAGGCAAAAATGTTGTATGTGCCGTATAAAAATGCGAGCACGGCCGTGGTTGAACTGGCGCGCGGTGATATTGATGTGATGGTTGCCAGTTTACCTTCGGCCATCCCGCTGATTAATGCCGGGAAACTGAAAGCGTTAGCGGTGACCGGTGACAAACGTGCACAAGCGTTGCCACAGGTCCCAAGTGCTTCCGAGTCTGGTTATCCTGCATTTGATGCGGGTGGCTGGTACGGCATCATTGCCCCAACGGGTACGCCCCAAGAAATTGTCGCCAAACTCAACCAGCAAATTAATTTGATTCTCGACATGCCTGATGTACAGCAATCATTAATTGCGGCTGGTTTTGAAGTGGTGAAGGGAACGCCTGAATATTTTTCGGCCATGATTAAAAGTGAAAATATGCGCTGGAAAAATGTAGTCGAACGCAACACCTCAGCAAAATGAAAAACTAAAACATGAACAAGACAACTCGCAGTGGCCCTCTGGCGCGATTTAAAATTCTCGATCTGACGCGTCTGCGCTCAGGCCCAACAGCGGTGCGCCAACTCGGTGATTGGGGTGCAGATGTCATTAAAATTGAAACGCCTGAGGCGCTCGGTGTCAGTGATGGATGGGGTGATGCCAGACTAGGCCCTGACTTTCAAAATTTACATCGTAATAAGCGTAGTTTGACGCTCAATCTTAAAGACCCCGAAGGTCTGGCGATTTTTAAAAAACTCGCTGACACTGCGGATGTGATTGTTGAAAATTTCCGGCCCGACGTAAAGTTCCGTTTGGGGATCGATTATGAAACGTTGAGTGCAACCAACCCTGGTCTGGTGTATGCGAGTGTGTCGGGTTTTGGTCAGGATGGACCTTACGCCAATCGGCCAGGTTACGACCAGATTGTGCAGGGCATGGGTGGTCTCATGGCCATCACTGGACTTCCAGGACAAGGACCCGTGCGGGCAGGGATTGCTGTGGCGGATTCCGCAACGGGTTTGTACTGTTCGATCGGTATTCTCACGGCATTGCTTGAGCGAGATGAATCAGGTCGTGGGCAGTGGGTACAGACTTCTTTACTGGAGTCCATGATCGGGATGCTTGATTTCCAGGCCGCACGCTGGCTCATTAACAAAGAGATTCCCGAACAAGCCGGTAACGATCATCCAACCTCCATCCCTACAGGAGTCTTTCCCACCTCAGATGGACATATCAATATCGCAGGAGCAGGGGCTCAGCAGATGTGGGAGAGGCTTTGCAACGCGGCAGGTGCGGAACACTTACTCGCACGCGAGGAATACAAAACGGGCAAACTTCGCTCGGCTAACCGTGTTGCCTTAAATCAGGAACTCTCTGCGATTACCTGTTTAGCAACAACAGAGGAATGGATCAAACGTTTTGAACAAGCAAGTGTTGCTTGCGGACCGATATATCGTATGGACCAGGTGTTTAATGATCCCCAGACCCAACATCTCGGTATCGCAACGCCTGTGCATCATCCAGAGTTAGGCGATATTAAAGTCGTTGGTCAGCCTGTTGGTTTGTCACGTACCCCAAGTGAGATCAGAACAGCGACGCCTGCCCGTGGAGCGCAAACGGATGACGTGATGCATGAGCTAGGTTTTACTGTTGAACAAATAAAGGATTTAAAAGCGCGCCTGGTGATTTAAGTCACGGCAGGACAAGTAGAATGGCGCTATGACTTCACATACTGAATTTGAATCCGAATCAACCGATCAACCAGAGTCCATTATGGAGCCCAAACTGTGGGTCAATAAAGGCTGGACTGCGCGAGTGGTTAAAAACTCTGATGATGACGGCTGGGCTGTCGAGATGATCAAGGATGGTGAACCTGAGCCAGCACTGATTGGTCCCTGGACCATGGGGCGGGATAAGAAAAATCCCAAGCCACTCGATGTGAATGCCTTTAATACGCTGGTTAAAACCGCCTCAGAAGTCGTTAGGCGTCATGAGCAACACATGCACGCGCTGCACCACAAAAAAATCATGATTACCGTTGGGCACCAGCAGATTCAAATTTCATTGGATATCGTGCCCGATGAAGACGATCCCCATGCATTGCTCAGCGCGCAGGATCTTGATGGTGAGCAGCTTGCGCAAGTAAAAGTCAGTGCGGCGTTTAGGCTCAATTCCGCCAGCGCATACGCCTGGGCTGAAAACGACTATCGTAAACCTGGTTAACACTTCATATATGTTGACCAAAGTGCCTACCCACGGCATGATGGTCTCTCCTAATAGACTTGCCTTATAGCAAGCGTCCCCGGAGACAACACATGTTCAGTATTTCCAGCTTACGTAATGTTCGAGTTGTTCTTTCAGCCTTAGTGTTGGGTATGAGCCTGATGAACAGCGCCTTTTCCCAGTTAAGCGCTGATAACTGGCCAACCAAACCAATCAAACTGATTGTCCCGCTCGCAGCAGGCGGCGCGAGCGATGTGGTCGCACGAATATTTGCTGCGAAACTGGGGGAGCGTCTGGGTCAACAGGTGATCGTTGAAAATCGCCCCGGTGCAGAAGGTCTGATCGGTGTCGATGCCGCGGTTAAATCGGCCCCAGATGGTTATACCTTGGTACTTGGATCGAGTACGACGCTCGCTGCTAATTATCATTTACGCAAGTCTTTGCCTTTTCATCCCGTTGAAGACCTTGAACCTGTATCGATGGCATTTCAAGGGTTTTTTAATATCCTTGTGATTAATCCGAACGTGCCCGCAATGAATCTAAAAGAATTTATTGCTTTGGCTAAATCACAGCCTGGCAAGATCGACTATGGCACAGCGACCAGTGGCTCTAAAATTTGCGTGGAGATGTTCAAGTCTATGGCTGGCATAGACTTACAAATGATTAACTACAAAAGCTCGCCCCAGGCACTGAATGATCTGATGGGTGGACAGCTACAGCTTGTTTGCGAGCCCGTTGCGACGGCGATGCCAAACATCATGGCGGGAAGATTACGTTCATTAGGGGTAACGAGTCTGACGCGTCATCCCGCAGCAAAAGACTTACCGACTGCGGCCGAAGAGGGATTGCCAGGCTTTGAGTATTCCGCGTGGGTGGCTGTGTTTGCTCCGGCTAAAACGCCTGCACCCATTATCCAGAAACTTTCTAAAGAAATTGAAATCGTTTTAAAAGATCCCGAGACGGTTAAAAAAGTACAGGCTGCAGGTGTTGAGCCCATGATTGGCAATGCTGCTGACTTGGCAAAGTTATTAAATAATGAAATCGCACGGGCTGGCGATATCGTTAAAGCAGCAAAAATTAAACCTGAATAAATTTTTATCCAATCGTTGAACAATACAAATTAGTGTTTAAAAAAATGAAATCCAAAGAAAAAATCTATCTGATTCATGCGGTCGATGTATCGATCAAACCTTCTAAAACAAGTTTTTCAAAACTCTGGCCTGATGCACGCATCATTAATGTGCTGGAGGAGTCCCTTGCCTCTGATTTGAATGATGACGGAGGAATGACCGATTCCATGAAGGCGCGTTTTAAAACGATCGGTCAGTATTGTGCAGATGCCGGTGCGACAGCGATATTGTTTAGTTGCTCAGCTTTTGGCTCAGCGATTGAGCAGGTTAAAACGGAACATACTTTTCCGATTCTGACGCCCAATGAAGCGCTGTTTGAAGAAGTCTTGGAGCTCGGTGGAAAAATTGCGCTGCTGACAACCTTTGAGCCTTCGGTTGCCGCATTGAGGAGCGAGTTAGCGGAAATGTCCAAGACAAAAGGAAAATCTGTTGAAGTCGACTCGGTCATGGTGCCTGGCGCGCTAGATGCGTTGCGAGCGGGTAATGAGCAAGAGCATAATCGGCTGATTGCTCAGGTCGCCGCTGAGGTCGCCTCACAAAATAAAGGCTACTCAGCGATTGTTTTCGGTCAGTTTTCGATGTCTCCTGCTGCAGCCGAGGCGCAGAAACTGATCTCAATCCCTGTTTTGACTACGCCGGATTGTGCGGTCCGTAAACTCAAAAATTTATTAAGTTAAAAACTAGGCTTAAACGGTGGCCGTTGCGCCACCGTCAACGGCCATCACTGTACCTGTGATGTGTTTTGCCTGATCGGATAGTAACCATACGGTTGCGTTCGCGACATCCTCAGGTGTGCCGGCTTGTTTGAATTGCTGAACTTTTTGTCCTGTTACTCCTGCAGTCATACTTTGGAGTTTTTCAAAGCGTTCAGAAACAATCGGGCCGGGCGAAATGGTGTTGATGCGCACACCATAGTCACTCATCGCATCGGCCAACCCCTTGTCAAGAACATTGATTGCAGCATTCGCGCAAGCTCCGGGCAAATGTGTGGTGGTCGGCTGGCGTGCGCTGCGTCCTGAAATATTCACAATCGCGCCTGAGCCCTGCGCTTTCATTTGGGGTAGTACCGTCCGCATCGTACGCATGTAACCTAAGAGTTTAGTCTCGATTACTTCCAGCCAGGTTTCGTCGGATAAATCTAGAAACGATCCAAAGGCTGAAACAGAAGTTGAGTTCACCAGACAGTCTATGCGCTGATAGCGGTTGAGGATTTTTTCAAATGCAGTCTTGATACTTTGCTGATCGCACACGTCAGTATGTAATGCATAGGCACTATAGCCGTCACTGATTAATTTTGCAGTAATCGTATCCAGTTTCTCAATGGTCCGACCAGACAGTATGACGTGCGCACCCTCCGCACAAGCGCGCTGCGCAATGGCCGCACCAATGGCTCCACTCGCTCCAGTGAGCCAGATCACACGATCGTTTAATAAATTCATATTGTCTGAGGTGTGCTTGGATAAAGCTGTTTCCAGTGCCTGGCTATATCAATACGCCTTGCTACCCAGACGCGATCGTGTTTTGCTACATGATCCAGAAATTTCTGCAGTGCGACGATACGTCCTGGCCGCCCCAGCAAGCGGCAATGCATACCGATCGACATCATCTTGGGTTGGTCTGCACCTTCCGCATACAAGGCATCGAATGAGTCTCGCAGATATTCGAAAAAATGTTGTGCGGTGTTAAAGCCTTGCGGCGTTGCAAACCGCATATCGTTCGCATCCAGTGTGTAGGGCACGATCAACTGCTTAACTGTGGAGCCGTCTGATTTGGTAACAGGCATGTAGAAGGGTAGATCATCACCATAGTAGTCACTGTCATATTCAAAACCACCATGCTCAGCAACGAGTCTTCTCGTGTTTGGACTATCGCGACCGGTATACCAGCCTAGCGGCCAGAGACCGCCAGTCATTTCCTTGATTTGCGCCGTCGCGGCTTGCATGTGTGCACGTTCGGTTTCAAGATCGATGTTCTGATAATGCAGCCAACGCAGGCCGTGACTGGCGATTTCATGGTTTTGTGCGAGCAGGGCTTCAACCAGGGCAGGGTTGCGCTGCAGTGCGAGGCTGACCCCAAATACGGTTAAGGGTAGCTTGCGTTGTTCAAATTCTCGCAATATGCGCCAGACACCTGCACGAGAGCCGTACTCATAGATAGACTCCATGCTCATATGGCGGGCAGGGTAGCTTTCTGCTCCAACGATTTCAGACAAAAATCTTTCAGAGCCTGCATCACCGTCCAGAATATTATTCTCTGCGCCTTCTTCGTAATTCAGTACGAATTGCAGGGCGATACGGGCTTGACCTGGCCACTGCGCGTGGGGGGGAGTCGCTCCATAGCCAATCAAATCGCGTTTGAACTGTGAAGCCTGATTCTGTGCGTGGTCTGTAGAAGCCATGAGTCGTTCTGTTCCAGTCAACATTTATCTATGCAGTCATGATCGCAATCAAACGGCTTATTTGAACCAGCCTGAGTTTGCTTTGGCCGCGCCTTGCCCTTGGCCTGTCTGGAGATTTTTACTGCCTTCAGAGATGTTGCGTGTCGCATCGGCTTCAGACTGAATCACATCTGTTTTAGCCTTTTCACGATTAAGCTCTGACTGAGCAAAGTCATCGGCACGTTTAGCTTTAGCTTTTTTCATCGCCAGGTCAGCTTCGCGCGCCTCAAGTTCCTGTTGACGTAATTTATCTTCAAAGGCTTGCTCGCGTTCTTTATCCTTTTGCTGCTCAAACTTTCTCTCGCGTGCCGCCTGTTCTGCTTTTGCTTCACGTTCCTGTTGAATAGCGCGTTGCTCGGCCTGAGCTTTTTGCTGCTGGGCACGCTGCTGCGCTGCACGTCTTTCAGCCTGTTGCTGTGCTTCGTATTGCTGGCGTGCCATCTCTGCCTGACGCGCTTGCTCAGCCGCTTGAATCTGATTTTGCGCAGCGTTCAGGTTGTTGAGTTGCTCTTGCTGGGATTGCGCCATCGCAAAAGAACTCATCACTAAACATGTCGAGAATAAAACTTTTTTCATCACAGTACGCACTCCTTGAAATTAGGGACAAGGCACATCATTGTTGGGCTGAATGCGTGTCTCAGTGCTATATCCAGTCGAAATCACGAGCGCAGTACCGAGTTTGAATTCGCACATTTTTCCGACCTGTGCCGAACTCAGCATGCGATTATTTTCAACATAGGTCAGCTGCACGCCATCCACCAGTGTTTTGTCTGACACCATTGTGCCGGCCGCTGCACCGACCACGCCACCCGCGACTGCACCTGCTGCGACGTTGTTTGAGCGATTGCCAGCGGCTCCACCTAAGAGCGCGCCAATGATGGCGCCCCCGATTTGAGCGGCTTGTTTACCTTGTGAATTATCGACTTCGATCTTGGCAGGATTAATTGCCATAATCTGAACCATCTTGGCTGCCTGTGCCTGATTGACCTGGCCCTGTCTGTAGACGTTGGCTTTGTACTGGTCGCCGGACGCACA
>CANCRX010000117.1 GCA_947380655.1 Alcaligenaceae bacterium
GCTGCGTTTGAAACACTCCACGCCAAACGCATCGTGATGCTCACGCCCTACGAACAATCCGTCAACGATGCAGAGGTACGTTTCTGTGCACATTACGGCGTAGAGGTGCTGCATGAAATCGGTCTGCAACTTCCAGCAGAGGTGTCCACGGCAAGCGTCTCTGAACAGGAATGGTTTGATCGCGCGGTCGCCATGAAAAACCCAGAGGCGGATGCTTATTTCCTGAGTTGTACCAACATTAAATGTATCTCTGTGATTGCAGCGCTTGAGCATGTACTGGAGGCTCCGGTCATCACCAGTAATCAAGCCATGCTGTGGCATGCTTTACGCAAGTGCAAGATCCTCGACAAAATCAGCGGTTACGGTACATTGCTGCAATCTTATTAATTACATATCCGGAGCACCCTTTGAGCCAGAGCACCCCCTCCTCGCAAGAACCTAGATTTCCGATTATCCCGCCCGAGCAGATGACAGCGCGGCAAGCTGAAGTCGCCGCGGCCATTGCAGGCGGTCCACGAGGCGGTATCCGCGGTCCATTTCTGGCCTTGATTCATCATCCTGATCTGGCGGATCGGGTGCAAAGTCTAGGCGAGCACTTACGCTATGGCGCAATGATCTCAACTGCGAATATTGAATTCGTTGTACTGATCGTCGCACGCCATATGAATTGCCAGTACGAGTGGTTTGCCCACGCCCGTATCGCTCGCTCCACGACCGATTTACCTGAATCCATCATCAGCGCCTTACAAGTTGGTCAGACACCCATCAATCTGACAGAAGAGCAAGCCGCTCTATATACCTTTTGCAAAGAGCAGATTGCTCACGGTCAGGCAAGCGATGCAACCTATGACGCTGCATTCAAACATTTCGGTCGTGCGGGGATTCTCGACATCATCGCCATCATTGGTTACTACACCATGATCGCAATGGTGCTCAACACCTCACAGATCCCCTTGCCCGAGGGCACCGAGCCACCTCTCAAACCCGTACAAAAATAATCACACACTATGACGCTCGATCACACCCCCCGTCACGCAGCAGGCAAACCTTTACATATCGGCTTGATGGTGCCGATCAACAACACCACTATGGAAGGCGAAATGCTGGGCTGGCTGCCAGAGGGCTCAACCTGCAAAACACTGCGTATCCCGCGCGGCAAGGGCTTGCTGACCGAAGAAACCTTGCCTGCTTATCGTGATGCGGCGATCGAGCTCGCCAAGCAATTCAATGAAACGCCTCTGGATGTGATTGCCTACGGTTGCACGGCGGCGGGTTTTATTCTCGGCCCAAAGGGAGATGCAGACATTGCGAAAAGTCTGGCGCAAACAACTGGATTGCCCGTTGTCACTACAGCGCGGTCGATGATGCTGGCCTTGCAGGAACTGGGCGCGACCAATATCTCATTGCTCACGCCCTATCAGGATGATGTGAATAATAGGCTGAGAGACTTTTTAGGATCTGAGGACATCTTGGTGGGTCACTTTGACAGTTTTTATGCAGCAGATGTCGTTGCCTTAGGTCAAATCACTGAAGAGCAAGTGGCAACACGTGCCAAGCCGTTGTGCGAGAACGATGTCGACGCAATGTTCATCGCCTGCTCGCAATTACCAACCCTGAATGTTGTTGACCCACTGAGCGCAGCGTGGGGCAAACCTGTGCTGTCCTCGATCCAGGTCACTGCAAAGCTCGCCATGCAAGCTGTTGAGGCGGCCTGACATTAAGCAAGTGCTTATTAACCCGAGCGTTTATCCAAGCGCTCGGGCTGGAAGCGCCACGATATCTTCGTTTGAAGCGATTCTCGCGCTTGCCTCTTTAGCCGCCTCAGTGACCAGCGGAGCATAGTCTCTAAAAGCATCTGCACGGGCATTCATATTCGAAGCCACTAAGGCCAGACTGCCCAACACCTCTCCCTCGCGATTAAACAAGGGCGCCGCGATAGAGATAATGCCCGCGTTGTAATCGCCAACCGTCATGGAATAGCCTTGCTGACGGATTTGTTTGAGTGAAGATTTAAAAGCATCCCAATCCGCCCCCATCCCCACACTCGCAATCGCTTCAGCATGTCTGGCATACAGTATGCGTAACTGATGCATCGGCAGATGCGCAAGAATACTTTTAGCAGAAGCTCCTGCGACGAGGGGACGGCGCTGGCCACGGCTAAATAAGCCGACCGGCACATCGCGTCCGCGTGCCTGTTGTACACACATGACCGAGTCACTGAACAAAATACACAATAACGAGCTATGGCCGGTATCGATGGTCAGTCTCTGTCCGACAGGCGATCCTGCAATATAAACAGGATCGCTTTCTCTTGAAACCCGGTCGAGCTCCATAATGCGTGGACCCAGCACGTAGGAGCCATTGGCGACACGCGCGAGGTACCCCGAAGTGTGCAACACCTTGAGATACCGATAACACGTCGAGGCAGGCGCGCCCAAGTTCTGAATCAGATCTTCAGAAGACCAGATGGGTTGCTCGGTTGTAAATACATCCAGCAAACCCAGCATTTTTTCTAAACTGCTCATTGTGTACAACCTGTCTTAAATATATTCACCATCATAGCCTTGGGGATATACATATTGAAACGATTAATTTTTCTCATATTTATAGACAAATTAATCATTTTGGCTAAAATAGTCACAAAATCAGCCACAGTCTAGGTGCCTGAACAAGAAACGGAGACATTCAGAATGCTCACAAAACACCTCTCACGCTCACTGTTGGCCTGTACAACACTTGTTTGTGCAATGTTTACCGCAGCAACAGTTGCCCAAACCCAGCCCGCACCCTGGCCAAACAAACCCATCCGGGTCGTGGTGCCTTTTGCTCCTGGTTCGTTTACAGATACGGCCGCACGAACGGTGGGCGCAGAGCTCTCCACGCTACTTGGTCAGACCGTCGTAGTGGAAAACAAAGGTGGCGCAGGCAGCACGCTAGGCACCGACCTGGTTGCCAAAGCCTCTCCGGATGGCTACACCTTTCTCGTGACCGACAACTCATTTGCGGTGTCTGCTGCCCTGTATGAAAAGCTGCCCTACCAGCCTAAAGAGATCATTCAGGTCTCTTTACTGGCCGATGCGCCTGCCGTGTTAGTTGGACGTCCTGATCTACCCACCAAGACACTGAAAGACACCCTTGAGTTTGCACGGGCGAATCCAGGCAAGCTGACCTTTGGTTCGGGTGGACAAGGTTCCTCCGCACACTTGGCGATGGAGGCATTCTTGCTGCAGAACAAGATCCAAATGGTGCACGTACCCTTTAAAGGCATTGCTGCCGCGATGGTTGACGTTGCAGCGGGCCGCGTGGATATCGCCATAGGTAGTGTGGGCTCGACTTCTGGATACATCAAAGACAACAGGTTGCTGGGATTAGCGGTAAGCGGTGATGAGCGTCCGGCAATCTTCCCCAATGTTCCGACCTTTGCCCAGGCAGGCTACCCCGACTACAAAATGATGTACTGGTTTGGCATGATGGCGCCTGCTGGCACCCCACCAGCGATCATCAATCGCATGCAACAAGAAATTGCCCGGGCTGTGACCGCCACCAAAGTTAAAGAAATATTTGGCGGTGCAGGTGTACGCGCCATCTCAACAACTCCTGCTGCATTTGCGGTGCTCGTCCAAAACGAGACCACATTGTGGGCGGATGTAATTCAGCGCGCCAAGATTAAAGCAGAATAATTAGCCTCTCCCTTCAGGTACAGATATGGAAAACAATCTTAAAAAACGACTTGCCGCTGGCGAAGTTTCACTCTGCATGGGCCTGCGTCAGGCACGCACAGTTGATATCGGACCTCTCGTTGGCGCTGCGGGCTTTGACTGCCTGTATGTCGATATGGAGCACAGCCCGATTGGTTTCGAGGCGACTTCTGCGATCTGCATCACAGCGATTACTTATGGTGTGACACCGCTAGTACGAGTACCAGGGCATTTAGGACAAGATATTTCACGTGCCCTTGATGGCGGTGCTCAGGGTGTCATCCTGCCTCACGTCAATACCGCAGAGCAGGCTCAACAGATCGTCTCCTATGCGAAATATCCGCCGCTCGGGCATCGATCAGTCATGGGTGCAGGTCCACATACTGCGTATAAGGCGATGCCACTGGCGAAGGTCAACGAATCCGGCAATCTCGACAACATGGTCGTCATCATGCTCGAGACGCCAGAAGGCATTGCTAACGCTGATGCGATCGCCGCCGTTCCAGGCGTCGATATGTTGCTGATTGGTTCAAACGACTTGTGCACCGAAATGGGCATTCCTGGTCAGCTGCGTCACCCAAGTTTGCTGGAGGCCTATCAGACCGTTGCCAAGGCTTGTAAAAAGCATGGTATCGCGCTGGGCGTGGGAGGTATTCGGGGCGATGCTGAATTACAGACTCAATTAATTGAGCTCGGTGCGCGTTTCCTGATAGCGGGTAGCGACACGACCTATCTTGCTGCAGCTGCGGGTAAAGATGCAGCGTCATTGCGTGAACTGATTGCGGGCATTCAGAAATAAGCGCTTGAAATAGCTACTTGCCGTACATGCAATAAATAAACTCTCCCCATATAGTCTGGAGCATTACCTTGTCTTTCGATCTGAATGAAAAAGTTGCGTTCACCGCACCTGCTAATGCCTGCGATGCGCACTTCCATGTTTTCGGTCCCGCCGATAAATATCCCTATGGCTCAGACAGCCTGCGCTACGCGCCACCCCTCGCTCCTCTGACAGAGTATTTGCAACTCGCCAAGCACCTGGGCCTGACACGTTATGTGTTTGTGCAACCCAGCGCCTATGGCCTGGATAACAGCTGCATGCTTGATGCCATGAAAGAAGTCGGTGTTGAAAAGTGCCGCGGCATTGTCGATATCGATGAAAACGTTCCCGATTCATTGCTCGCCGAGATGGACAAGATCGGTGTGCGCGGTGTGCGTATCAACTACAGCCCTATCCATCCGCACGAGCCAGGTCTCGGAGCGAAGATGACGCCGCGTATTGAGCGTATCGCCGCACGCTGCAAAGAAATCGGCTGGCATCTTGATTTTCTCTTGCCCGGCTGGCTCACAGCAGAACTCATTCCCACGATGAAAAAATTACCTGTACCATTTTCGATGGCGCATATGGGAATGAACCTGGCGAAAGACGGCGTGAACACTCCGGGATTCCAGGCACTACTCGATCTGGTGAATCACGGTGAGCGTCTAGCCTATGTGAAACTCACGGGTATCTATCGCATGTCTAAAGTGCCGAACTTCACGGACTCGGATGCCTTGGCACAGGCATTGATGAAAGCCGCCCCCGATCGCCTGATCTGGGGCAGTGATTATCCGCACCTGTCGTTTGGCGAGAATAGTTCGGTTGAGTTGTTTAACCTGCTCGCGCGCTGGACCGATGATGAGAAGGTGAGGAAATTGATTTTGACTGAGAACCCAGAGAGATTATTTGGGTTTTGAGGTTTGTTTAATTATTTTGGCTAAACCCTTCACTACTAGTGAAGAGGACAAGTCCAGAAAAAACCTATCACTTGGGCTTGGATCATGCTGATCCAAGCCCTTTTGTATTCATCTTGAACGAAATTAATTTGAAATCACAACTACTGATCTTTGCATAGATACACGAACGCAAATACAACAGCGTGATCTTGAGGTCTCACTTGCCTCTAATCCAACATTCTTTCCCCATAATACGCAGCCACTCTTCTCTCAATATATTTTTGTGGCTTACTTATTATGCAAACGAAAGAACTGACCAGCTCTCCTCAACAAAAAGCCTACGCTCCTCAACTCCCCTTGCAGATTCCACCGAAACTTTTACCTGAATCAGGCTGGGACCAGTTGATTACGATTACAGAAGTCCGACTCAAAAGCTCCACCCTGTTCGCAGTCGAACCCGTGACACTCAAATCACTGAAAGACACAGATAGTGGTTATCTCTTCGTGTTGAATCAAGATCTAGGGATCAACGTATTCGCTCACAACTACAAACAACTCGTCCTTGACGTGCACGAATACATTGATTTTCTATGGACGAAATATGCTCGCGCCGACGACAGCGTACTGACCACCGCAGCACAGCGGATCAAAAGACATCTATTGAAAACGTTTATCGAGCAGAAGCTTGCTGCTTGAGTAGGCAGAGGATTTCTTGAAATGCGGGACGTTGTTTGACATCACTTGCCAAACAACGATCCCTCAGTATTTCAAGTTCTTTTTTTGTTGCACGCTCAGACAATGCTGATTCTTCGTTAACGTCCGATAGCACAGCCACTCTATCAAGCAACTCTTCAAGCAGACATCCAAACGCTCTCACCTCTATTCGCTCCAGGTTCAGCGCTTGCTCTCGATCTGATTCGGAAACAAAACACGCCGCCCCAAAATCCCCTAGCAATGCATGACCCGCATCACCCAACAAAATATTGTGCGCATAAAAATCGCCATGCATGATTCCATTGGCATGGAGTTGTGCAGCCACACTCGCCATGTCATGCGCAATGCGTAGTGCCTCACTCAAACTAAACCCGAGCTGCGTGTCATAGACATCTCGCGTACAAGACTCCAGACTTGGCGGTCCTGCCAGATTTCGATAGCGACTATCCACCAAGGACATCACTAAACCGGCCGTATTTTCAGGATGGTCAGTGACTTTTCCTTGCACAGCAATCAAATTAGGATGCACCCCCGCCCGCATACACGCAGCCATTTCGCTATAGGGCAGACCATCACTCGTGAGCTCGCCCTTGAATAACTTCACGGCTACAGCTGCGCCATCGACCGTCACCGCCTGATGAATCACGCCCGAGGCCCCTTCACCTAATTTTTGCTGTAGTGTCAGTCGATCCCAGGCAACTATCTCCACAGGTGCATCCGCTAGCGCGCGCGCTTCACGATCCGCAGAAAACGGATTGCCCGAGTAACTCAGCCATGACAGACGCGGGAGTTTCAACAACCACTCAGGCAAGGCCTCAAACTGGTTAGCCGCGATCCTGAGCAACTGCAGATTATTGCAACCAGCCATTTCGACAGGCAAAGTTTTTAAACGATTGCCAGCAACCATCAGTTTTTGTAATAAAGGTCTGCGACCTAATTCTGCCGGGAGCTTCTCAATCTGATTGCCTGTCAGGATCAGCCAGCGCAAATTAGGGGGTAATGAGGAGGCAGTGACCTGACGAAGCAGGTTATTTCTAAAACCCACCATACTTAGGCTGCTGCAGCGACCCAACACCTCGGGTAATTCTGTAAATAGATTATCCGAACAAAAGAGGACTTTGAGCTTATGCAGTCGATCAAGATCATCTGGAAGACTGGTGAACTGATTACCCGAGATATCGAGGATCTCCAGGGTATCGGCCAAGTCGAAAATTTCCCTGGGGAATTCTTTTAACCCTGCTCGCAGTTCATAGCGGTTTGTTGGTGTAGTCTTTTCCATAGGGATCAAGCTTAACAAATGCAAAAGGCTTGATTCCAAAAGAACGTCTGAATCTGGTTTAAACAATACCCCGGTCGAGCCGAAGCAACGCGCGAAGGGAGTAAACTTTACTTCTAGCTTTAACTAGTAATTTGATCTGACTCACACTCCCACCTTACCCCTTGAGCACAAAGAATGATTCTCGTCACAGGCTGCGCTGGTTTTATCGGTAGTAACTTTGTCCATACCTGGCTAGAAAATCACGACGAACCCATCGTCAACTTGGACAAACTCACCTACGCTGGCAACCTAGACAACCTGGCCTCGCTCTCTCAGGACAAACGCCATATTTTTGTCCAGGGCGATATTGGTGACCGCGCGCGTGTAGATGCCCTGCTGGCGCAATACAATCCTCGTGCCGTACTGAATTTCGCAGCCGAATCGCATGTCGATCGCTCGATTCACGGGCCGGGGGATTTCATCCAGACCAATGTTGTCGGCACATTTAATCTGCTTGAGTCCGTTCGTGCCTATTGGGCGGTACTCCCAGAACCTGCGAAAACAGACTTCAGATTCCTGCATGTTTCGACTGACGAAGTCTATGGCACGCTTGCCCCGCAGGACCCGCCTTTCGCGGAAACGCACCCCTTCGAGCCGAATAGTCCGTATGCCGCCAGTAAAGCCTCATCTGATCACTTAGTACGCGCCTGGCACCACACCTATGGCCTGCCCGTACTGACAACCAACTGTAGCAATAACTACGGCCCATATCACTTCCCTGAAAAACTCATCCCACTGGTGATTCTGAATGCTTTGAATGGCAAACCGTTGCCCATCTATGGGGACGGCCAGCAGGTACGCGACTGGTTATTCGTCCAAGACCATTGCCGGGCGATCGCACGCGTACTGGAATCAGGGCGGTTAGGTGAGACCTACAACATCGGTGGCTGGAACGAGATGGCCAACATCGATGTGGTCAAAACCATCTGTGCACGACTGGATGTCCTGCGCCCCCGCGCCGATGGCAAACCTTATGCCGATCAGATCACCTATGTCACCGACCGGCCAGGCCACGATCGTCGTTATGCCATCGATGCACGTAAAATCGAGAGCGAACTGGGCTGGAAACCTCTGGAAACTTTTGAATCCGGGATTCAGAAAACGGTGCAGTGGTATCTGGACAATCCAAAGTGGGTTGAGGGTGTGACCAGTGGCGAGTATCGCAAATGGATTGGCAAGCAGTACGGTTAAGAAAAAAATATGAAAATTTTTTATGGCTGGAAAATGGTCGCCGCCGCGGCCGGCATGCAATTCCTGGCCTCACTGTTTCTATTTCAAGCGCTTGGCGCCTATGCCTCGCTGATCATTGA
>CANCRX010000118.1 GCA_947380655.1 Alcaligenaceae bacterium
GCCAGTTCATAGGCGTTCAGGGTGTGGCCGCTAGCCAACGCGAGCGGCTCATTGAATTGCATGAATTGGGTATGCACCACACCCACCGAGCCCGCAGGCTGGATATTGGCATGGTGGCCGGGCGAATTGGCGCCCAGAGATTCGGACGAAGCAGTCATACAGACCTTCTTTAGCTGGATTTATGAGGCGCCCGCAAGCGGATCAGGCAAATCGGCGCCAACTGAAGCAAAAGTTTAACATTCCATCCCTGGCTTGAGGAGACATTACTTGCGAGAACAAGACCACCTCAAGATTATCTAAGCATTAGATTTGTAAAACACTGTAAAACACAGGGATTCTGCGAATTTCCAAATGCTCCATAAACCTGCACACTACAAGGCTTGATTCAGCTTGTGCACAGGAAAATTCATACATGATAAAAACACCTCTATCCGGGCGAGAGCTGCAATGCCTGGAGTGGGTGTCGCTTGGCAAAACTAGCTGGGAAACTGCCTCTATTCTTGGCCTGAGCGAACGCACCGTAAACTTTCACCTGCGCAATGCTTGCCGCAAACTCAATGTCTATGGCCGACAGGCCGCAGTTGTCAAAGCGGTACGCTCTGGTTTACTCCACAAAGGGAGCATGGAATCAGGCGAAAACAGCGCGATCAACCCGGATTATTCGCCTATTTCAGAACCAGTGACCGCATAAACTCGAGCGCTTGCTCACGCGGCAAAACTTGTTTCGGTCCAGAAACAACCACCTGCATCAGCATGCCGCGGTGCACCAGTACGCGGGCCATCAAATAAGACGGCTGTTTGGCAACGAGCATTTCCAGCTCAAAAACCTTGCCATCCAGTGCAGCCTGGGTCGGTGTTTGTCCACTGGAAGCAAATAGAGAGGTCAATAATGCGCGGGTAAGCGACTGCTGTGCAGACTCGCTGAGCTTGTCAGGTAACTCAGCAAATCCAACTGCAAACACTGCGGGACCGACATTGGCAGCAGAAAGGGAAAACGCCAGATTGAGGCCATCAATCTGAATTTGCCGCTGCTCGGTTTGAACTTTTGCTGGGAAAGCCATGACCGCGCGATCCTGCGCAACACTCAACTCCCGCCAGTTGAATTCAGGGCTACACCCTAGCAACACTGCCAAAACGAGACCCGACAGCCAGAAACCCAAACGCTTTCCCACCAGAAACCCCACAATTCATTACAGGACAATCATCATATTGTCGTTGAAATTAGTTACAACTGTATCCGCCCCCTGTTTTACACCGACCATCGCGCATACTTTAAAATCGCTATGAATGATGAATGAAAGGATTCTCTGTGACTGACACGCTGTCCAAACGACTCGCACGCCTAAAGGCTCAACCAGAGGTACTGAGCAGCTCGCTTCGCGGCATCGAAAAAGAAGGCCTGCGTGTCAACCTGACGGGCCAATTATCCGAGCACCCCCACCCTCAGGCGCTCGGAGCTGCCCTCACGCATCCGCGGATTACGACCGATTACTCAGAATCCCTGCTTGAGCTGATCACGGGTACACACAACCGTGTCGATAGCCTGATTGCCGAAATCAACGAAATTCAACGCGTTGTCTCGATCACATTGCGTGACGAGCTGATGTGGAACCACTCCATGCCGGCACACTTGCCAGCAGAAAAAGACATCCCGATTGCCTGGTATGGCACCTCCAACACCGGCATGATTAAACACGTCTATCGCCGCGGACTTGCCGAGCGCTATGGCAAAACCATGCAATGCATTGCAGGCCTGCACTACAACTTTTCGTTTGACGAGGCCCTCTGGGACATGCTCGACAGGCCCGAGGCCAGCGCGCAAGATCGGAGATCTGCCGGATATATTGCACTGATTCGCAATTTCACCCGCTACAGCTGGCTACTGATGTACCTGTTTGGCGCCTCACCCGCGCTGTCGCGTGATTTTTTACGCGGAAATACCGGAAACCTGCTCACGCTAGATCCAGAGACGATGTATTTGCCCTACGCCACCAGCCTGCGCATGAGCGATCTGGGCTATCAAAACAAGGCGCAATCGGGTCTCAAGCCCTGCTACAACGATCTCAATACTTTTTTGCAGCGCATCTACGATGCCGTCACGACACCGTGGCCCGCTTACGAAAAAATCGGTACCCACCGCGATGGCCAGTGGATCCAGCTCAATACCAACACGCTGCAAATTGAAAACGAGTTTTACTCCAGTATCCGTCCTAAACGGACAACGGGCCCCTGCGAACGCCCCATTACTGCTCTGGCCGACCGGGGCGTGCAATACATCGAAGTGCGTTGCCTGGACATTGACCCGACCGAGCCCACAGGCATTTCAGCCCAGACGGCAAAGTTCGTCGATGCATTTTTATTGTTTTGCGCCCTGCAAGACAGTCCGGACTTTTCAGATAGCGGTTTTTGTCCGGAAAGCGCAGCGAATTTCTCGCTCGTGGTCAAACAAGGACGTGAGCCAGGGCTGACGCTTAAACAGCAAGGTCAAGACATCCGCTTACAGGATTGGGCAGATCAGTTGCTTGACGGCATTTCGGCTTGTAGCGCGGTATTAACGGACAATCTGGGCGACGCATCCTATTTACAGGCACTCGATGCACAACGTGAAAAAGTACGGGATCCTGACCTGACGCCTTCAGCCAAAGTTTTGCAGACCTTACAGTCGGAAAAGCTATCTTTCCATGACTATGCCTTGCAGTTGAGTGCACGCCATGCGGAATCACTTCGCACTATTGGACTAAGCACAGTTGAGGCTACGCAGGCCAAAAACCAGGCGGACACGTCGATTTTGGAACAAAAACGCCTGGAATCAAGCGATACGGAGAGTTTTGACGACTATGTCGCGCGTTTTCATCAGGCACTGAAAGCACCCGTGATGATATCGAAGTGAACACCATCTTATTATTTTTCGATCGCTTGGCTACACAATGACTTGGCCGACCAGTTCAGTAATTAGCGTTTGCATGTTCATGACTTCAACGTTGTCTTTCATGCGGTAGATTTGCTCAACTGGTGCGACTAAGATTTTGCGCTGTGCGTTGATGTCAATGGCGGCTTGATGAAATCCTCTAGATACCGTCGGCGCAGAGGAGAGTTTTATTTCGATGACCCAGATTGGGCCATGGCGAAAGCTAATCACTAAGTCAGCTTCGGCCCCTTGGGCCGTCCTGTAGAAACTGTAGTCATGACTGGGAGCTGCTGAGATGATCTGTTCGATGACAAAGCCCTCCCAACTGAGACCGGCCACCGGGTGTGATAAAACGCATTCATAATTTGTTAACCCTAACAAAGCATGTACCAACCCGCTATCACGCACATACACTTTAGGCGATTTGACCAGACGCTTTCCGACATTGCCATGCCAAGGTGTTAAACGTCTGACTAGCATCAGATCACATAAGATATCAACGTAACGGTGCACGAGCTGGCCGCTAATCGCCAAAGCGGTGGCAAGTTGCGAATAATTCAGCAAACTGCCTTGCAAGTGTGAAAGCATAGTCCATAGACGTCGCAAGCTAGTTGCAGGGATGCGTGGGCCTAACGCGGGGATGTCTCGTTCAAGATAGGTGGCGATGAATGCTTCGCGCCACCGGAAACTTTCACTATCACTTTTCGCCAACAAGGATAACGGAAACCCACCCCTGACCCATATCATGTGAGTGGGTTGGGCAATGGGTTCCGTTGATGCCATAACCTCCCGCGCCTGAAGAGGTGAGAGCTCCACCTGAACCATGCGACCTGCGAGGCTTTCACTAGACTGCTGTAGCAGCACACCTGTTGCTGAGCCAAGCAAAAGAAATTGCCCCGAAGGTTCGCCAGCTCTGATGCGAATATCAATGATTGCTCTGAGCACGGCAAAAATCTCAGGTAGGCGTTGCACCTCATCCAAAATCACGAGCCTATTTTGGTGGTTAAGCAAAAACGATTCGGGGTCATCAAGCTGACGTTGCGCCGAGGGCAGCTCAAGATCCATGTAAAGCGAGTCTGAGTGAGCCAGTGCTTCGTTAAGTGCGAGAGTGGTCTTGCCTACCTGACGAGGTCCAAGTAGAACAACCGCAGGAAACTGCTCTAAGCGTTCGTGCAGTAAGGGTTCAATCGATCTTTTATACATCCATGTATTTTAATATATTTAAATTAAAAATACATGGTTAAATATAATTTAGTTTCTCGGATATTGGCGATCGTGTTTGGGCGGTTTTAAGTGATTATCAACAAACATCCCAAAGTCTGGCTTGGTGTCCAACTTTTGGGGTGAAGTTTAGTCATGGGGCAATGCCGAAATAACTTGCTTTGGTGCGTCCGACAGGAATCGAACCTGTATCGAGAGCTTCGGAAACTCTAATTCTATCCATTGAACTACGGGCGCCAAGCCTTGAATTATAGCGGGAGAGTGAAACTTGTGGCCTTTCGCCCAAAGAACCCCCACCTACATCGTCTTATGCCGCTATAATCCCTCGGTTTGTAAGAAAAACCGTCAACAGACTCGCAGGATTTGGTCATGAGCAATACACAGCAACATCAAGAAGCACATACTGAAGAGCACCACTCACCGATTAAGACGCCCAAACAGCTGATCGTCACGATCGTGCTGTCGTTTGTTGTGCCGATCCTGATCATCATCCTTCTGGTGAATCTGGTCGCAGCAGGCAACCAGGTTGGTGCCGGCTCCGATACGCTCGGGCCCGAGGCAACTGCCAAGCGCATTGCGCCAGTTGCACAACTCGAGCTCGTTGACGCGAGCGGTCCTAAAGTATTCAAGACCGGCGAGCAAGTCTACAAAGCTGTTTGCGCTGGTTGCCATGCAGCAGGCGTAGCAGGTGCTCCAAAATTTGGGGATGCAGCGAGCTGGTCCGTAGCAGTTAAGACGGGTTTAAACACCATGGTCACCAACGCAATCAAGGGTAAAAACGCCATGCCTGCCAAAGGCGGCAACCCAGCTCTGGATGACTTTGAAATTACCCGCGCAGTGGTTTACATGGCCAACAACTCAGGTGCCAAGTTCGACGAGCCTGCAGAACCTGCTCCCGCTGCGGCGCCAGCAAAATAAATCCTGATATATGAGGGCCTTAATCGGCTCTTGAAAAAAAACCGTCGACTGCTTACAAGCAGTCGCCGGTTTTTTTATACAGAACGGGTTAGGCCGAGTGCGTCTGCAATAACGACATCCCCAACTGCACGCGACGCTGCAACCACAGGCTTGGACGATAGCGAGGATCACCCGTGACTTGCTGCATATTTTTCAAAATTTCCAGGATCTGGCGCGCACCCAGCGCATCGCCCAAAGCCAACGGACCTTTCGGATAACCCAGGCCCAGAGAGACTGCACGATCGATATCCTGTGGTGTCGCAATCCCTTGCTGCGCGATATCGCAGGCGATATTCACAATCATGGCGGTAATCCTCTGTGCCACGAAACCCGCTGAATCCTCTACAACACTGACGCGCACATTGTCACTGCCAAATAGAGCATGCGCAGTCGTACGCCATGCAGGTGCGGTTGCCGGTGAAACCATCAGGGTACGACGACGCGCGCCCTCAAAGTCATTCAATGTATCCAGTCCAACCGTGCGCGCAGCATCGAGTCCTTGCTCGACCACCGCACTCGAAACATCCTGGCCATAAGGCGTCACAATCAACAAGCTATCAAAGGAAGGGGTGCTGCCTGTCTCCAAGGTCGCCCCAAGGCTGCGTAACAAATTAACCGCACGCGCATGGCCAAGTTCGTTTGCATGGCTGACCCAGACCTTCGGTACAGATTGCTGCTCCGGAGCGGGAGGTTCAATCACAACTTTTTTCTGACCCTCTTCGTAGTCATAAAAGCCTGCCTGCGTTTTACGACCGTAAATTCCGCCTGCGACGCGAATGGTACCGATAGGAGATGGCTTGAAACGTGGCTCATCAAAAAACTGGCGATAGATCGACTCCATCACCGCGTGTGAGACATCAAGACCTGTCAGATCCATCAGCTCAAACGGACCCATTTTGAAGCCGGCCTGCTCGCGCATGATGGCATCAATCGTTGCAAATGCAGTCACGCCTTCCTGCGCGATGCGCAGGCCCTCGGTGTTCATGCCGCGACCAGCATGGTTAACGATAAAGCCAGGCATATCTTTACAACGCACAGCCGTATGACCCATTTTGGTCGACAAGGCCATCAGCGCATCACCGACCTTACGGTCGCTCTTTAAACCATCAATCACCTCGACTACTTTCATCAACGGTACTGGATTGAAAAAGTGATAACCCGCTACGCGCTCAGGATGCGCGCAGGCAGCGGCAATAGAGGTGATGGACAAGGAGGATGTGTTGGACACCAGGATGCAGTCATCCGCAACAATCGCCTCAAGATCTTTAAAAAACTTTTGTTTGATATCCAGACGCTCAACGATTGCCTCAATCACGAGATCACAGTCTTTCAGTTCACCGATGTCAGTCGCACCATGGACATTGGCTAAAGCGGCCTCTGCGGCTTCTGGGGAAATCTTTCCCTTTGCAGCCAGCGTGGTCCAGGTTGTAGCCAAGGCCTCGCGCGCAGCGCTTACCGCCTGAGACTGGACATCGAACAATCTGACCGTCAATCCCGCCTGAGCCGCGATCTGAACAATCCCGCGCCCCATCGCCCCCGCACCTGCCACACCAACTATTTGAATATTTTTCATTTTTGATTCCAAATCACTATTTAGGCCATTATCGCTCTAAGATTGACCTATGCAAAACACACTTAAAACTGGGCAGTCGGTCAGCATTGACCAAGTAAGTGCTCTTTTTAGTCCTCGCGACCCACAGGGCAATAAAGGCAGCTTCGGCTGCGCAGCCATACTGGGCGGCGCGCGCGGCATGACGGGCGCCGTGATCCTCGCCGGCAGAGCAGCGCTCAAAACTGGAGCAGGCAAAGTCATGGTGGGCATTGCCCAAAACCCAATGCCAGTCGCTTATGACAGTGCAACGCCAGAGTTGATGCTGCACGATGCACAGGAGTTATTAGAGACAGCCCCCAACATGGATGCCTGGGCCGCAGGTTGTGGGCTCGGTCTCGCGGAATACCCACGTGGATTGTTACGTCAGCTTTTTATTCAGCGCAGGGATATTCCACTCGTGCTGGATGCGGACGGCTTAAACGCGATTGCGAGCGGCGAGATCTCCCCCATCTGGGGCAGAGGGGACATCGTACTCACCCCCCATCCTGCAGAGGCTGCACGACTACTGCAAACAGAAACTGAAAAAATTCAAGGCGACAGATCTGCTGCTGCCATGGAATTGGCTAAAAAATACAAAGCCTGGATCGTATTGAAGGGTGCAGGCACAATCATCTGCGCTCCCGACCTCTCCTGGCAAATCAATTACACCGGTAATGTCGGTTTAGCCACAGCAGGTTCAGGTGATGTACTCAGTGGCATGCTGGTCAGCTTGCTTGCGCAAGGCCTGCCCATGTCTCAAGCAGTCCTTGCGGGAGTTTGGCTACATGGCGCTGCGGCAGACCTTCTGGTCAAACAAGGTATCGGTCCGATTGGCTTGACTGCGGGCGAATTAGCCGATGCTGCGCGCAGCATTCGCAATCATCCTGAACATCACCCCAAAAAATAACTTTGTTGAGTCTAAATTATTCCGGATGACTGGTGTGAGGCTACAGTTAAAAACTTGACATTACTAATCGAAAGGTTACACTTAGTGTAACTTACCGGTGAATATTCAATGCAGCCTATTCGGCAATTAATGCACGCAATCAGTCAGCTAGCCAGCCCGCAAGCTTGTTTGTTTACGTCCTCTGACTTGCGCTCAATCCTTCCCGACCATTCAGAAGCCGCCTTCAAAACACTGCTGAGCCGCGCTGTCGTCGAGAAACATCTAACAAGGCTATGTCGTGGTTTGTATTTGTACGAAAAAGTAAACAACGATCGGGGCTTGATCCTGCCATATGCTGTAAGCAAACTACGCCCTCTCGGACTGAATTACCTGAGCCTTGAGACCGTGCTAAGCGATGCTGGGGTGATCTCTCAAATACCAATCAACCGTATCACAGTCATGTCATCTGGGCGGTCAGGAGTGATTGATTGCGGACCTTGGGGAAGCATTGAATTTGTGAAAACGCGTCAGCGTCCCGCAGATCTCGTTGGCAATCTTGAATACGACCCCAGAGCTCGACTTTGGCGAGCCAGTATTTCACAAGCGCTAAGAGACATGCGAGCCACGCATCGAAATATGGATTTGATAGATTGGAATGTAGCCCATGAGTTTGTTTGATCAATTAGTCGATGTCGCGCTAAGCAACAATAACCAGGAGCTCCGTCCCTTGAGAGTTGTTGTGGAAAAAGAACTCTTGCACCACGATATCTTGCGCACGCTTAGCAGTGCTGGACTACTCAAACAACTGACCTTTATAGGTGGAACGTGCCTGCGCGCATGCTATGGCTCTAGTCGACTAAGTGAAGACTTGGATTTCACTGGTGGAGCTGATTTCACGCGTGATCGGCTTGCGGCAATGGGCAACATACTGATTGAAAGTCTCAAAGCTAAATATGGATTTGAGATTACCGTCACAGATCCTGTTCGCGAAGAGGGCAACGTCGACACCTGGAAACTTAAAGTTCAAACAAGACCCGGACGTAAAGATTTGCCTGCGCAACGAATCAATATTGATGTATGCACCATCCCTAGCTATCAACCTCGCCCTAT
>CANCRX010000119.1 GCA_947380655.1 Alcaligenaceae bacterium
GGCCTGATGAGCTATAGCGCATATCTGTGGCATCAGCCGTTGCTGGCTTTTGCAAGATATCAATTTGATACGTTAAGTTGGGGGTTCAGGCTTGCGTTGGTTCTTTCAGCATTTGCATTCGGGTGGTTGAGCTGGAGATTTATTGAGAAACCATTTCGCGATAAAAACCGCTTCACATCAAAACAGATATTTATCAGTGCTCTGGCATGCTCGGTGTTTTTTGTTTCAGTTGGGTTAACGGGTTACCTCAGGAGTGGTTTTCTCTTTCAGTTGTCGACAAAAGATCAGCCTGCCTTTTCCTATGTAATGAAAACGTTCATGCAGGATATTCGTGGCGACAGATGTTTTATTCAGGGTTTTGACTTGGCCGGAACGTATGGCCAAGAGTGCTCGACGACAGCAAAGCCAGAGCAGGCCGTTCTGCTTTGGGGGGATTCGTATGCAGCCGCTTTGTATTTAGGCCTTAAGGCCGAATATGGCGAGGTGATGCAGTTCACCGCTGGAGGATGTGCCCCAATTTTTGGGGACGCTCAGGAGCGTATCGGTTGTAAGACTCTCAATGAGAGTGTGATGAAGGAAATCGAGCGTCACAAGCCAAAGACAATATATTTGGCAGCTAATTGGTTCGCCTACACGTTTGACAACATCGCAGCAAAGAATGCGGTCAGGCAGATAAGAGAGTGGATTCCAGGCGTGGATATCGTACTGATCGGTAACGTCCCGCACTGGGCTAAAAGTTTGCCCAGAGAAGTATTGCAGTCGGTAAATAGTTTTGATCGGGAGTTGTACCTTCCGGTCTCGAAGTTTTCCGAACTGAAAGACTCCGACCATCAGCTTGACGTGTTCGCTAGAGAGCAGGCAATAGAGTTCATTTCTGCGCTAAATCTACTGTGTACAAATCAGGAGTGTCTGGCGATTACGATGTCCGGGGAAGGCCCCAGATTAACTTCATTTGATTATGGTCATTTAACAAAGGCTGGATCCGAGACTTTGATTCAAGACATAGTTACAAAAAAAGATGTGGTGGTAAACAGGTAAAAACATTGCGGTAAAAGTTACATGCCATCATGCAGTTCACGTACATCGGTGTCGAGAATTGGATCAAAGATATGGAAGCGGTTTTTACCTTCCTTTTTAGCTCGGTACAAGGCCTGATCAGCCTGGCGCAAAAGTTGGTGTGCTTTGAGTGGTTTCGTCAAATTTTGCTGAGCTGGCGGGTAGAACGTAACACCCATGCTTGCTGATAGTCGTAACGCAGCCTGGCCGTATTGAACCGGCTCTGCCACTGCGCGTAACAAGCGGTTTAATATCAGAGAGCTCGCATCTATTTCTACCAGATCCGGCATCACGGCAACGAATTCGTCTCCCCCAAGGCGGGACAAAACATCACCATCGCGTAGTGCCTCTTTCATTCGCTCGGCAAGCTTAATCAGAACGTAGTCACCCGCCTGGTGGCCATAGGTGTCATTGATCATTTTGAATCCATCTAGGTCGATAAAGACAACTGCAACAAGTTGGCCACGGCGCAGGGATTGGCTAATTGCTTGCTCAAGTAGTTCGTTAAGCAGGGATCGATTAGGTAACTTGGTGAGGCTATCGTGAAGGGCGATTAGTTCGAGCTCCCTATTTTTTTCTTCAACGTTTCGCTGAGCGACTTCGGCAGCATGTTTTGCATGGTATAGCTCGGTTATGTCGACTCGAAGTCCTACAAGATATCCAGAGGGTGTCCTCTGATCTGTGATTCTGACCCATTGCCCGTTACCAAACTCTCGTTCAACGACGTTCTTACTCTGTTGACGTTCTATTAAGCGTTCAGCAATCCATTGTTCTTGTTGTTCGGGAGGGACAGGATATTGCCCATGTGCGAGTCGTATGCGAAGTACTTCTTCGAAAGTTCGGCCATATAGAAAAAATTTTTCAGATTCGTCTTCAACGTCAGTGCCCCATGAACCGTTTGGCTGAAGGTTACGAAATTTTTGGTTACACCAGACAAGATGGTCTGTCTCATCATAGATAACAAAGGCAGCGTCGAGTGTCTCAATGGATTCGTGAAATAAAGACTCAGTAGTGCGTAAGCGTTCTTCAGTTATTTTCCAGCTGATTTTATTAGCCTCTAGTTCCTGGTTCTGTCTCAGAAACATTTGTAATTGGCTCTTATTCAGGTCTATTTGTTGTGACAACTCTGCGTAATCCTGTTGCGTCAAAAGGATTGCTAACCCCTGACGATGTGCTCTGATCAGAAGAAATACAACCATGATTGCAAACGACGCACCTGCCACTACTTCAATGATCGAAAGTATGTGACTGTCCTGCGGGCTTTGCATTGCACTGTAGAAAGGAGAGATGCCAGAAAGTCCCAGGCTCCCAAGACATAGCAACAGGCTTGCAAGTACGGCACACGCAAGTATCAGGCGATTTGTCCTGCGGAGTTGAGAAACTGCGCGAGCGAGATGGGTGGTTTGTTGAAGCACCAAAATGCCTTATTTATTTTTGGTTAAGGCCTAAATCCGATCAGAATTCAAGCTTGTCTCTAAAGAGAATATAACTTGGAATAGCCAATAATTCTGCTATTCGGGATCCGGATCTAAAAGTTCATCGGCTATATAAGTGATTTGCCTTAAATTTTAGGGGCAGTCAATAAACAAAAAGCCCAGGCAAATGAGCCTGAGCTTTGATGTTTGACGCTAGGCCGGTGTTAATCCGGCTGTGGGCGACAAATTTTACTGTTGTAAATACCCGCGATATTCTTGGTGCCAATGGACGGAATCGAACTGTCGACCTTCTCATTACGAATGAGCTGCTCTACCAACTGAGCTACACCGGCTTAACCAACAAAAATTATATCAGATTGACAGGTCAGGCAAGTCAATCCAGCGTCGCTCGGCATTGCTACGGTAGCAAGCATCCACGAGCTGAATGCCTTTGGCCCCCGCTCTTAATGGCGAGGGGAAGGGGGTATCCTCAACGACGTGACGTAAAAACAGCTCCCAGCCAGAGCGATAAGAGTTTGCATAAGGGGCAACGTCAGGGACTTCCATCCACTGAGCATCAAAGTTTTCGCTTGTGGGGACTTCAATACTCCAAACAGGTTTCGGTGTCGCTGCCGCGGGCTGGATAAAGCAACGATAGAGTCCACAAACCGCGGAGCCTTGCGAGCCGTCAACTTGAATAGTCAGGATGTCATCACGCTTGATCCTGGAGGCCCAGGAAGCATTAACCTCAACGAGTGCGCCGTTGGTAAGTTCCAGCGTTGCCATCACGGTATCGTCGACATCGACAGGATATTCTTCTCCTTTCTCATCCAGACGCAAGTGCACAGCTGTTTTAGTTTTACAGCTTACCGCCTTGATATCGCCCAGCAAGGTATCGACGATATAGCGCCAGTGAGGAAACATATCTAACACCAAGCCGCCGCCATCTTTTTTACGATAGTTCCAGCTAGAGCGTTGTGCAGGATGGATTTCACCATCAAATACCCACCAACCAAAATCGATTTTCGCTGACAAGATCTCACCGAAAAATCCAGCCTTTCCAAGATTGCGCAGCTTGGTCAGACTCGGTAAAAACAATTTGTCTTGCACCGTACCGTTTTTCAATCCGAGCCGCTCAGCCATCGTTGCCAGATCAAGCGCTTGTTCGAGTGATTCAGCGATTGGTTTCTCAAGATAGATATGCTTACCCGCTTGCATTGCAGAAGAAGCGCGTTGGTGGCGCCCGGCCGTCACGCTGGCATCAAAATAAATCGTATTGTTATTGTCGGCCAGGCAAGCCTCCCGATCTGTTGTCCATGCAATGTCATGAGGTGCCGCGATGGCTTGAAGCTTATCCGCATTGCGTCCAAGCAGAACGGGTTCTGGTATCAATCTGTCGCCATTTTTAAGCAGTAGTCCTCCTTCCTTGCGTATGGCTAGCAGACCTTTGAGGTGCTGCATTTGACCCAGGCGACCGGTCGCGCCTTCGATAATGATTTGGATTTTTTTTGAAGACATGGTGTGCAAGTGATCCGAGATTAGTTATCAGTAATGGAGTAGGGATGAAATGGAAATTCGCATGGAGGGCCATCAGCAACGTGCATGACTCTGCTTTCCAAATCAATCAGGACCGCACCAGTTGTCATGGTTTGCTTGGCCGGAGCCTGGCGGTGATCAGGATGACGGCATAGTGCATGCGGTGCACTAAAATGATCGCTCATCGCTGATTTCATCGTATTGATATCGATTTGATGATTGCCCCGCTCGAGCAGACGACGCATGCGAGACGCTCTAAATAATGTACCTGGGCTGACTTTTTCCATTTGTGACTCTCCGTGTCCCGCACCGAGAAAATGGTTGGAGTGCGTCACAATTCCATTTATAGGGTTGATATAGGTAATGTGATTCGGGCTCGTCTCAAAATCAATGATTTCTCCAGCAGCCGCACCTATTACAAAGTTACCTGAGCACGTGCGCTTTGTTGAGACGATTGGGATGAGGGCGTCCGCATAGCGATCAGCATCGAGCACTTCGCGACAGCGCATATGAAAGGGTTTTTGATACGGGTTCGATCCGTCGAGGCTTGAGGCTAGACCGTTTTCGACCAGGCCTATACCGCATTCATTGACTCCCATTTTCCCCCCTACGATGCCTGCTTCAGTCATACATACCAGACTAGGCTTATTGCTACGTTTGATACGTAAAACAATCGTACGTTGATGGACGCCTGCAATCCAATCCCAGTTTTGACCTAACCAGGTATGTCCATCAGCCGTGACATCCGAGAGCAAACCAAACGTTGTGCAACCATCGGTTTCACCTGTGGCTTGTAACAGGGCATTTTCTTGTTTACGTGCGTCTTTGCCGAAAATCATGAATGCGATTTCATATCGTGCATTGAGCAGTGCAATCGCAGCGACGCTTTGCTCGGAACCTTTAGCCAGGCCCAACATTTCTTCGGCATATTCAGGGTTCTGTGACTCCATCGCCGCTTGCCAGCGTAGCGCTTCCTCGAGTGCTTCTTCGCGGGGGAGACCCGAGGCCTCAAAGCGTAGTAAATATGTTTCTAAATTAGCAGCGACATCTGCTATGAATGTTTTCCCATGTGCAAGTCCTCGTTCGAAGGCATTGTCACCGACGGTAAGGCAGGGCATTTTTTGTCTGGTTGTCACAGCATGACCTTATAAAGTTCTCGATTAATCTCGCCCACTAAGCGGATAAATTCGTCTGAAAGTCTGGTTTCTTCATTACGTGGACGGGGTAAATTAATTTCATAAATTTTATGGATTCGACCGGGGCGAGCCGACATTAATACAACCTGATCTGATAGAAATACCGCTTCAGCCAGAGAGTGAGTCACAAAAATGACAGTTTTTTGGTATTGCTGCCAGATTCGCATGAGCTCGAACGCCATGCGGTCGCGCGTGATTTCATCCAGAGCCGCGAAGGGTTCATCCATCAGTAGAACCGACGGATCAAGCGCAAGTGCGCGCGCGAGCGACGCGCGTTGCTGCATCCCGCCAGAGAGTTGGTGCGGAAGTTTTTTCTCAAAGCCTTTGAGGCCTACCACTTCGAGCAAGGCTGAAACCTCGGGCTTATTCGCGTCTCGAGTCTCGGAAGTTTTAGTGCTTACGATCTCATCAAGAAGTTTTACGTTTTTTTCAATATTGAGCCAGGGCATCAGGTTTGCTTGCTGAAATACCAGCCCAATACGTCCTGCACGTCTGAGCACTGAAGGCGCTTGCCCGTCAATGCTGACTGTCCCCTGTGTGGGGGGCATCAAGTCAGCGAGTACTTTTAATAGTGTGCTCTTGCCGCAGCCAGAGGGGCCAACCAGTGAAACAAAACAGCCCCCTTGAATTTCCAGTTGAACGGGTGCAAGGGCTTGCACAGGTTCAGCAGAACCCAGGCCATAGGTCACCTCGACATTCTGGATTGAGATGCCCGCACCGGTTGCGCGAGGAGGTTGAGGCGTGCTTTTCATGGATTTTTCAGCAGTTAAGAGGATTACTTTGCAGGTTGTTTAATGAGCGTCGACAGTGTTTTCGCTTCGTCAATGCTGTTAATAATCGAGTTGGTATACATGCTTTGCGCTGTTGGCTTTTTCGGCAAGTCACCACCTGTGGCCAGAATATCAATTGAAGATTGCCACTTTGCATCGTTCATTAAACCGAATCTTTCCGCATAGTCAGGAGAGTTATACAGCTCATAAATCATGCGCAATTTGCGCGATTCCAGAGTCAGATCCCGATCCGGCGAGACCGCAACAATCTCTTTCATTGCCTGTTCAATATTGTCATGCGTCCAGATCAGACTTTTGATCGTTGCGCGAACGAAGCGTTTCACAAGATCAGGATTACTTTTCAGTAATGCCTCATTGGTATAGATCACGGTCCCATAAAACTGCACACCGTAATCCCGAACTGGCATGACATTGACTGGAAAACCCTTGCCTTCGAGTGTAAGGGCTTGTCCGAAGGAGTAACCGAACAAACCATCCACCTGTCCGGCCGCAAGCATTTGAACTTCAGCTCCGCGCGCGACCGACACAAATTCAACATCTTTTCGAGTCAGTCCTCCTTTGGCCAGGACGGGTTCGATCAATCCCATCACGTTAGCTTGGAACCAGGCGAGTTTCATGCCTTTCATTTGTTCCGGGGTGGTGATGCCTGCTTTTTTAGGTGTGATGACGGAGAATGGATTGTCTGGTTGGTCTGCCATCACCGCGACAATCGGTAATCCACTGCCTTTGGCTTTTACAAAGGCATCCGCATTCGTGACTCCGAATTGCTCACGGCCCGTTGCGATAAACACTTCGTTTTGCTGGCCCGCAGCTGGAGGGCGGATTTCAAGGTCAATGCCTTCGGCTGCATAAAAACCTTGGGCACGTCCACCAAAATATTGGGCATGCATCCCCCAGGGCGTGAAGTTAATGCGCAGCACGACTTTGTCTGCCGCGATTGCCGGGCTGGTAAAGGCCATGGAGGCGAGCAAGAGCGCTGCGCTTGAGGTGATAGCTTTTAACGCATTCAGTTTGAACAAAATATGCTCCTTAAACCTGCGAGGTGGAATCGTTTAAGCCTGTTCGCCAAGATACGCGAGATTCAATCCAGGACATTAAGTTAAAAAATACCGTACCAATCACAGCGAGCGCAATGATGGCTGCAAAGGATCTGGCAGTATTGAAGTTAAAGCTACCAGATAAAACCAGATACCCCAGGCCATTTGACGCAGCTAACCATTCAGCAACGATAGCCCCCAGCACAGCCAGCGTTGTGGCTATGCGAAGCCCTGCAAAAATATAAGGTATGGCGTAAGGCAAGCGGAGCTTAAAGAGCATCTGTTGTTCGGTTGCAGCAACGGATTTGAAAACATCAGCTAGGCCGCGATCGACCTCTTTAAAACCTGCCATCGTATTGATGACGATTGGAAAAAAAGCGATCGACATGACGACTGCAATTTTTGAGCCCATGCCTGCACCAATCCACACGAGGATCAAGGGCGCGATAGCAATTTTCGGTACACTTTGCAGACCGACAAAGATGGGCATGATCAAGCGCTCAAGCAGCGGAAACCTGATCATCAAGGCTGAAACAACCAGGGCAAAGACAACCGCTGTGACATAGCCAGTCAAGATCGCCCATATTGTCGCTAGAGAATGCATTTGTATCAGAGACCATTCTTCGACCATTAACTCGGCAATCTGAGTTGGCGCTGGCAGTAAAAAGGCGGGAATTTCAAAAATACGAACACAGGCTTCCCAAATAATCAACAGAGTAATCATGAGTAGCAGCGAGCTCCAGCGCTCCAGCAAGCGGTACAAGCCAGAGTATTTCTTGTTCGTAACGGACTGTTTTGCAGAAACAACTTGCTCTGTTCCGAGGTTGCCTGACATGCTGACTCTCTGATGGGGGGTGTTGGATATTTAATATGCGCGTACTTCAAGCTAACATATCTGACAGTCGCCCTATACGTCAACGTATTTGCCCGGTTTTGTAAGGATTTCCTATGCCACGCCACATTGTCTGTATTACCTACGACTTTGATGCTCAATCGGGATTTATCTCGCGCGGGCTCACTTCTCCGACGCCTTTGTCCAGAGGCGAGTTTGGTCCCTTCGCCTCCTCGCGCATCTTGGATTTGCATCGCTCGCATGGCATACCTAGCACCTGGTTCATTCCTGGGTTCACGATAGAAACCTACCCCAAGGCCTGTGAAGCAGTCGTGCTTGGCGGTCATGAAGTTGCGCACCATAGCTGGGCACATATTGCACCCGCCAGCCAAAGTCGTGAGGAAGAAGAAGCCGATATGGTGCGGGCCAATGAAGCGATTAAACGCCTGACTGGACGCTATGCCGTGGGCTATCGGTCGCCTGCCTGGGACCTGAGCGCGAACACAATTGATTTGTTAATTAAATACGGTTTCGAATACGACAGCAGCATGATGGGGGCTGATTACATGCCTTATCGCGCCAGGCAGGGGGATGTGGTTGAGCTGGGTCAACCTGTTAAATTTGGTCCGGAAACGAACCTGATCGAAATGCCCATCAGCTGGACACTCGATGATCACCCGCATTTTGAGTACTGGCGTATGCCCAATACCGTTAATCCTGGTTTGCAGTCACCTCAAACGGTCATGGCAGGATGGCTCGATGAGTTTCGATACTTTA
>CANCRX010000120.1 GCA_947380655.1 Alcaligenaceae bacterium
GCGAGCAGATTGGGACACCGTTCAAAACCTGCCGTAAACTGTCTGCATTGCGTAGTTTTGCGTCTGGCGTCGATTGGTAAACTGGACAATGATGGCGCCTCGTGGGTTCGGTGGTCGGACCTTTTATGAATAAAGTAGTTATTACATACGGAGATCGGCATGGCATCGGTCAATAAAGTAATTCTGGTTGGCAATCTCGGACGAGATCCTGAGGTACGTTACAGCCCTGATGGCGCAGCCATCTGCAACGTGTCGATTGCAACGACGAGCAACTGGAAAGACAAAACCTCAGGCGAGCGTCGCGAAGAAACAGAATGGCACCGCGTGGTGTTCTATAACCGCCTGGCCGAGATCGCAGGCGAGTACCTCAAAAAAGGTCGCCCTGTTTACGTCGAGGGTCGTCTGAAAACCCGCAAATGGCAAAACAAAGAAGGTGTTGACCAGTACACCACCGAGGTTGTAGCCGATCAGATGCAGATGCTTGGCGGTCGTGATGGTGGTGACGGTGGCATGGGCGGTGGTATGGGGGGTGGCGAAAGCCAAGGCGCTCCTCGCGCGGCGGCACCCGCACGTGCACCTCAGGCACAGCGCCCAGCAGCCCCTGCAGCAGGCGGCGCTAATCTCGCTGATATGGACGACGATATTCCGTTTTAAATCCATTTGAAGAGTTGAACGCCCGGTAGATTTAAATATCTATCGGGCATTTTTTTCACTTTTCAAAGTGTGTACCGATGCTATACACTACACGGAGTAATATGATTAAAAGTTTTAGGCATAAAGGACTGCGACAATTTTTTGAAACAGGATCCGTTGCGGGGATTCAGCCTCATCATGCGGGTAAGCTTCAAGCACAGTTAACGGTATTGAATATTGCAGTGGAACCTAAAGATATGAGTGCACCACAATGGCGGCTCCATCCGTTAGTTGGAAACGACCCTTCAGGCAATAGTGTTCAAGGACATTGGGCCGTGAACGTTAATGCAAACTGGAGACTGACGTTTGCCTTTGATGCGTTCGATGTTGTACTTGTAAATTATCAGGATTATCACTAAATGACGACAAACAATATGCATAATCCCGCTCATCCTGGAATTGTATTGCGTGAATATCTTGGAGAGTTAACCGTGACGGAGTCGGCTTTGAGACTTGGTATCACAAGGACTGCGCTATCAAGAATTTTAAATGGAAGCGCGGGTATTTCAGCAGATATGTCTATTAGATTGAGCGAAGCATTTAATACCTCGCCATTGCTATGGTTAACTATGCAAAATCAATACGATATTTGGCAGGCTTCACAACGTAAACGTAAGCCGATCAAACAGTTTTTCAAAACAAAGAGCGCTTGAATATATAAGCTGGCTAGAACAACGAGGAGACAACCATGGATTTAGGAATTAAAGGGCGTCGCGCAATTGTGTGCGCATCGAGCAAGGGCCTTGGTCTTGCCTGCGCACAGCAACTGGCGCGCGAAGGTGTTGATCTCGTCATGATTGCGCGCGGCCAGGAGGCGCTTGAGGCCGCTGCACAGAGTATCCGTGATGAGACGGGTGTCAATGTCATAACGGTCGCCGCAGATATCACCACGCCAGAGGGACGTGCAAAAGTATTGGCCGTCTGCCCTGATCCAGATATCTTGGTCACCAATGCTGGCGGCCCCAAGCCCGGTAATTTCCGTGAATGGTCACGCGAGGACTGGATCAGTGCGGTGGATGCAAATATGCTCACACCCATTGAAATGATCCGCGCAACAGTCGACAAAATGATCGAGCGTAAATTTGGCCGTATTGTGAACATCACGTCCGCCTCGGTCAAGATGCCAATAGAAATACTTGGCCTGTCCAATGGCGCGCGCGCGGGATTGACCGGCTTTGTCTCAGGACTTGCGCGTCAGACTGTTGCGCACAATGTGACGATCAACAATTTACTGCCTGGCCCCTTTGCGACCGATCGTCTGTTGCAGACAGCAGAACGACTTGCACGTGACAGTGGTAAAAATATTGAACAGGTGATGACAGCCAGAAAAGCCGCCGTCCCGGCAGGAAGATTTGGTGAGCCAGACGAATTTGGCCAGGCTTGTGCGTTTTTGTGTGGTGCCAAATCCGGATTTATAAGCGGTCAGAATCTGGTGATGGATGGTGGGATCTACCCTGGTACGCTTTAAGCAAAATGCGCGCACCAGGATTTGCTGCTTAGTGTGTAGATTCAGTCAACCGGCTTATTTTGCATGGAGTTGCTTGTCAGTCGGTAGGCTACGGTAATAATTTGCGACCTCGCCAGGTAGGGTGACCCACGTTTGGTCTCTGTAAGACAAAACGTGCTGGAGTGCTTTACGTAATTTAGCCAGTCTGAAAGGCTGACCCATAATGAACGAATGTAAAGAGATCGCACAGACTAAGGGCGCGGTTGCTGAGCGACGCAACATTTCTTCAAAATTCGCAACCATGTTGTCGCAATACTCGTCTGCTGAGTTGTGCCGATAGGCAATAGCAGGCTGGTCATTGAGTTCGATCGGATAGGGGACTGCCAGTATGGGCTTATCTTGCGCGCTGACCCAGAATGGCTGTTCGTCGCAGATACCCCAGTCCAGCACATAGTTGTAATTCGCTTGGGCGAGCAGGTCCGTGGTTATTAAGCTCGGCGTGAGGTATGGGCTGAGCCAGCCCTGAGGACGTTTGCCATCGGCTTTTTCCATCAGGGAGGTGACCTCCTGGATCATTTTCCTTTCTGTCGCCTCATCCATCTCAATTTGTTTTTCGGCATTCGAGCGGCCATGAGCAATCATCTCGTCGCCACGGTCGCGATGTGCCTGAATCAGTTCCGGGCAGTGCTCATAATTTTCTGTGTTGACGATCACGCCAACATTCAGATTGAGTTCGTCAAACAATTCAATCAGTCGCCACTCCCCGATACGGTTGCCGTACTCCCGCCACAGCCAGCTTCGCTGACTCCAGGGTTGTGTCTGGCGATCCAGGTCTACCCCGCACTGAACGCCATATGGAAAATGTTCAATGTTGACCGCGATATACAAAGCGAGGCGCTTTTCCTCTGGCCAGTTGAAAACGGGACGCTGTTTAATAGCGGAATATTTAAATCTATTATGTGAAGGGAGCATGATGATCCAATAGAAAAAATACAGACGTTCAAAAATAACGGCATAACAAAAGTTGAATCATCATAAGTGAGAAACTACATAAACGAAACGAAAACTTTATGCTAGATTGTCTTCACATAGCATGCAGTAATCCTCACAGGTAAACGATACAAAATGACTCTGCCCGTCTCTAATAAGTTGTTTCGCTGGCCAAACGATGCGCACCTCGCACTCTCGATCGTCGTCAATCTCGAAGAAGGTGCAGAACAAAACATTCTTGATGGTGATAAGTATCCTGAGCCTGTTGATGAGATGGGCATTGCGCTCAAGCATTCAGTGCGCAGCCTGATCAATGAATCAAATTATCAGTATGGAATAAAACGTGGTGGTCCGCGTGTACTGAGACTATTAAAAGAAAATAATATCCAAGCAACGTTCACCGCCTGTGCGCTCGCACTAGAGCGTGCCCCTGCGCTGACAAAGGAGATCGTCGCTGCCGGTCACGAGATCACTTCGCACGGTTATCGCTGGGCACACCAGTTCAATATGACAGAGGATCAAGAGCGCGCCTACATCAGACAGGCGCGCGAGTCGATTGAAAAAAGTACGGGGCAAACTCCTATTGGTTGGCTCTCAAGATACCTCACCACAATGAATACTCGCAGGTTATTGATCGAGGAGGGGTTCACATATCATATGGATGATCTAAGCGATGATCAGCCATTCTGGGACCATCACGCGGGACAGCCGATTATTGTTATGCCCTACCAGATGGATAATAACGATATGAAGATGTGGGCTGAGCCTTCCTATACCCCCGATCAATGGCTTAAATACGCAATCGACAACCTTGACTGGGCATTACGCGCGGGTGCACAGGAAGTGAATATGATGTCGATTGGTGTGCATCTGCGCATCATCGGCAGACCGGGCAGGATATGGGCGTTAGAAAAATTCCTTGAGTATGCCCGTGCACGGAGTCGCGAGCCCAACGGTCCCTGGATTGCGACGCGTAAAGAGATCGCAGAGCATTTTGCGCAGTGCGTACCCTTCCCACGCTAAACAACGCAGTGTGTACCTGAGTATGGGACAGGCTAACTATTTACACCCTCTCGACCGGCATAAAACCCGTTACTTGGGGGATAGTTACTGTCGGTCCATTCGAGTCCGTGCTTTGCGACCCAAACCGCAGTCGCTACGCGTGCAATCGCGACCAGTGCGTCCAGATCGATATCACGCATCGTGTTGCGCGCTTGTGCCGCAACAAGCAGTTGTCCAATGAACGTACCATTCCAGATCATCGGTGCGTAGAGCGCCGAACCCATACGCGAGGATTTCAGATACTGACGAAAAGCACCGTGCTCATCTGTATTTTTCAGAATAAGTTTTTTTTGTGTTTCGTAAACATGACCCGGGTGGCCGCCATCGATCGGAATCATCAGCCGTTGTTGTTCAGGTGGAAAGCCAATGCTGCCCGTGAGCATATGGTATTTTTTATCAGGGGTTACAAAAAAAGCACCGGCGACCAGATACTGATGTTCTCCGGGCTTGAGGGCCCCGGGTGTTAAGTGCGCCTGTCTATCACCTAGTGTTGCGTGACATGCCTTCATCATTATCGCAATCGCCTGTTCAGGACCCTCTGCATTGAGTGCGGCCTGACCGGCATGATCGATCATTTCGAATAAAGTATGCGCAAGTTCAGTCGTGGTGTTCATCAGCGTTTATCCAATAGGCGAATGGGTTTTTGACGAGACTCGACTCCGGTTAAAGCACTCAGAGATCGAGGGGTGACGATTTCCACTAGGACTTCGACACCGAGTTTGCGTTTTAAAATTTCTTGAAACTGGTTGATAAGCGGCTCACTACTCGGCACGTCGCTTTCAATCTTTATGAGTAAATCTTCCCGACCTTGAGCGTTACGTGTCAAGACGCAAATATATTCACCGTTAAAACCTGGCGACCCCGCAAGGATTGAAGAAAGCGCCTGAGGAAACACATTAATTCCGCGCAGCTTAACCATGCTGTCGCTGCGACCTAGAAAACCGGCCATGCGGCGGAAAGGGAAATTTAATTTAGAGGGACCTGGCAGTAAGCGCGTGACATCGTGTGTATTGAAGCGGATGATCGGGAAAATATCATTGCCATATAAGCAGGTGACGATGAGATCACCAGGTTCCCCATCGTTAACCGCTACACCGGAGTCCACGTCACAAATCTCAACCCACTGCGCATCTTCCATGATGTGTAGTCCATCATGATCAGGACCTTCAGCAGCAATCAGGCCGGTATCGCCGACACCGTACCAATCAAAGAGCTCCACTCCACCCCACGCCTGAGACAAGTCTTCACGCGCATCGTTTGAAAGATGGCCGCAGATCATGCGCAAGGGAATATCTTTACCAGGAATAAGACCTTGCTCCCGGGCAACATCGGCGAGTCGTTTAATGTAGTCTGCAAATCCCACAATGACGGTTGCACCAAAGTCTCGCATGAATTCAACTTGCTTAACCGATGGTGTTTCAACGCCAGTCCCTGCAGAAACAAACAATGCCTTGGTGTAATGCAGGATTGCCTCACGAATGTAATGACCGCCATTAACCAAACCATGACCGTATACAGAGTGAACAATGTCGGACTCACACATGCCAGCCATCAGATAAGCACGGGCGAGCAGTAAATTTTGGACTTCACGTGAGCGTGGACTAAACAGTAGTGGTTGTGGTTTACCTGTTGTCCCACTTGTGGAGTGAAGCACCATTGGAATAATTTTTCCCTCAACAGGAATTTCTCTGCCGTGATGGTCACCGAACGGAGGCTTGCGCGCCACCGACTCCATAATTTCCTGTTTGCTAAAGCTCGGTAATTTGCTTAGATCATCGAGCGTGGCAATGTCCGCGGGAATAATGCCCGCCTCACCCCATAGCTTCTGATAAAACGGAAGCTGCCATGCACGTTTGAGTTGCTTTGCAAAAAGATTTTCTTGTAGTGTACGAAGTTGTTTGCGATCCATACCGGCGAATCGTTTTTGAAACTCCGCACCAATCGGGAACTCGGCCCTGAGCGCTTCAATATTGATTGCATCAAAATATGAAACATATTCCATAGGAAGTACCTGTTATTGAACAATGGCGTGCGCGGCGGCAAGCGTGTGGCGATCTGAAAACCTTGCACCTGTGACTGTTAGGCCGAGTGGTAATTCGCCAGCTTGGCGGATGACGGGGATATTGACACATGGTGTGTGTAATAAAGACCACATTCCATTGAAAATCATCGAGCCGCTGCCTTGCGTGTAAAGTGGCGCCGGACCTGGTGTGCTGGGTGTCAGGACCGCATCAAAGTCCGCTGCAATCGCGTCGAATAATGATCTGCAATGTGCAGCAATATCGTAGGCTTCGCGAAGTTGCTTACGGGTGTAGCCTGCAGAATTTTCAACCTGGGCGCAAATGTTCGGATGTAATTTAGATTTGTCCTCACGATACTGAGCGAGAAAACTTGCACGACCTTCACTGAGCATGATGAGTTTTTGAACCTCAGCGAGGACATTAAATTCTTCAGGTAAAACAAGATCAATAATTGATGCACCATCTTGTTTAAGTTGATGGGCGCACTGTTCAAGTGCTTGTTTTGTAGGTGCTTCGGCGTGAGACCAAACAGGGCTTTTGCAGATTGCAATGCGTGCTGAACTACGTGAGACCACGGGCATGGTCTCAGCTTGCGGATCCAATACGTTATTGAGTAATACAAGATCATCAACACTCCTGCCAAACCATCCGAGCGTATCCATAGAAGGAGAAAATATTTTCGCTCCTTCAGGATTCACTATGCCCCATGTGGGTTTGAACGCAAACACTCCACAAAAAGAGGCTGGGCGAATCATGGAGCCGCCGGTTTGGGTGCCGATCGTGAGCGGGACATGGCAGTCTGCTACGGCAGCCGCGGAGCCACTCGAAGAGCCCCCGGGTGTGTATAGAAAATCATGTGGATTGCGCGTCGGTGCGAGATTGCCGGAAGATGCAAACTCTGCTGTTTCTGTTTTCCCAAAAATTAATGCACCAGCTTGACGCAGCAAACTTACACAAGATGCATCAATGTGGGGATGGAAATTTTCGTACAGTGCAGAGTTGTATTGAGTCGGCATATCATCAGTTAGCAATACATCCTTGATGCCGATAGGTAGGCCGTAGAGCGGGGCGCGTGGACCCGCACGATCCATTTCCTGGGCTAGCCTGAGGATATGCTCGGGGTCGATGAACGACCATGCATGCACGGAGGATTCGCGTTCTGCGATGCGTTGCAGGCAACTGCGTGCAAGTGACTCAACGGAAATTTTCTTCTCTTTTAAAAGCGCTACCGCTTGACTCGCGGTGTATTGCTCAAGGTTATTGGTCATATGCGCATGCAGCAAAAATTATTTCTGGGAAAAAATCAATGTACATCTTTACTATCTAAAGATGTACATATATTATCGATTCAGATTTTCTCAGTGATCTCAGTGCAATCAGTTTGACTCGCAATACATTTCTTTGTGTTTAAGATTTACCTTAATAACAAGTTGTATGTTTATCGAGTGCCAATTTTGCCGCTCGATGCGCACCTGAAAGGAGTTCGCTTTGTCTATTACTACTAAAAAGTCCGCTACGCATTCCATATCCAAATCCGTCAGCCGTCGTAGTTTTACCAAGGCCGCTGTAGTCGGTGCAGGTGCCGCGCTGTTTGCCCCAGGCATCCTGCGTGCACAGAGTGCAGGCGTCATCAAGATTGCAAACATTCAGGGTATCACTGGTCCGTCAGCCGCCTATGGAATCCGCTCCAGAGATGGATCGATTCTCGCGCTAGAGGACATCAATAAAGCCGGATTCAAAGATGCATCGGGTAAGTCATGGACGTTCGAGATGGTTCATTCCGACATGGCCAACGATCCGCGACAGGCAATCACACTATTTCGTCAGGCCGCAAGCGACCCATCAATTAGCGCGGTGATTGGACCTGCTAACTCGGTCGGCTATGTGCCAATGGTTCCGGTCACAGGCCAAGTCAAACTGCCTTTGGTAGGCGGAGGCTCAGGTGCTCCAGTTAAAGAATGGTCGACCTATGGCTATCGTGTGAATCCTGTTTCAACAACAGCGGTCCCAGTGGTCTTACGAAAAATTACTGCCAAGCACAACATCAAGCGTCTCGCAGTGATTTACGACCAGACGCAGGATGCGCAGGCGGGTGACGCCGAGGTCTGTAAAACCATGGCTGCTGAGCTTGGGTATCAGGTTGTAGCGTTCGAGGCATTTCGCAGCGGTGATCAGGATTTCTCAGCGCAGATTTCTAAAATTCGCAGCACCAAGCCTGATGGACTCTATAT
>CANCRX010000121.1 GCA_947380655.1 Alcaligenaceae bacterium
ACCTGACCATAACCAAAATCTGTCGTTTGCTTTTGTGTGCCGCGATCCCTGCTCATCGCCATCCAGCCGGCATCGATAATTGCCCAGCCTTTTTCTTCCTGGTGACCGATGACCGTAGTCAACACGCTGAGTGCGATTTCATCCATGGTGCAAACACCGACGTTGTGCATAACCAGATCAAAAAAGATGTAGACGCCCGCCCTCACCTCTGTAACCCCCTCCAGGCTCAAGGCCGTTAAGGCGGTGGGTGTTGAGCCGACACTCACTACATCACAAGAAAAGCCCGCTTCACGCAAACGGGTTGCGGCGCGCACGCATAAAGAACGCTCCTGCTCTGCCATCGCGATCAGCGCAGGTGTAGTGTTCAAATCATAACTGGAACCCGCATGGGTCAACACACCTGCGATCAAGGCTCCCGGAGCAATCAGTGCTGCGGCCACATCAAGCAATAGTTGAGACTCAGGCTTAATCCCCGAGCGATGATCATCAGTATCGATTTCGATCAACACGTTGAAAGTTAGGCCATTCGCGGCACCGTATTCCGAAATGGCTTTGGCAGACGCAACACTATCGGTCAGTATTTTTAAGTCGCAGCCCTGGGTAATCAATGCGTGAGCCTGTTTTAATTTGGTAGGGACGATTCCTACCGCATAGGTGATATCAATGATGCCGGCTGCAAAAAATTGCTCGGCCTCTTTCAGTGTCGAAACGGTAATGCCTCGTGCACCGGCTGTGACTTGAGCCGCAGTGACCTCCACACATTTCGAGGTTTTGACATGTGGACGAAAGCTAGCTCCCAGGCTATTGATCTGGGATTGCATTCTGTCGATGTTGTGCTGCATGCGTGGCACATCAATTAATGCAGCGGGCGTTACGATGTCTGAAAGCTTCATGTCGGTGTTATTTGTTAAGTTAATATGAGCATTAGATGGCCAAAGTATAGGTGTTTAATGCGTTGGATCCTAGCGCGATAGCTCCTATACTTCATTAATATCTGAATCGCAGTATTTGTATTTTTACATTTCACCATAATACGCAGAACATTTGATGCTTAGTTTTATTGGCCCGCTCTTCGCCTCTGCCGTGTTTAAGACACTGGCCTGGTTTCCATTAGCATCACTACAACGCATCGGTCGTTTTTGTGGCTGGATCACCTGGGTCGTTCCTGGCAGCTATAAAAGACGGGCTGCGGAAAACCTCAAGCAAGCATTTCCCGATGTGACCGAAGCCATGCAACGCCGAGCAATCCTCAATGTCGGGACCTTGTTTCTTGAAATGCCCTTCTGGTGGGTCAGAAGAAACGATACAGAACTCAACAAACTACTTGAGTGCGATAACTGGCAGCAATTTGATGTGGCGCTTGCAAAAGGTAAAGGCGTTATTCTGCTCTCACCTCACGCAGGCTGTTTTGAATTACTAGGTCCGCTATACGGCAGCAGATACCAGTCAACGGTACTGTTCAGACCGCCTCGCATGGAATGGCTACAGGACTGGATCGTCAAAATGCGTTCACGCAAATTGTTGAGCATGGCTCCTGCGAATCAGTCAGGTGTGCGTTCTTTGGTTAAAACCCTCAAACGCGGCAATACAGTTGGGATTTTGCCAGACCAGGTTCCGGTTGAGGGTGAAGGCGTGTGGGCACCTTTTTTTGGTAAGCCTGCCTATACCCTCTCAATTGTCCAGCGCTTGCAAAGTCTCACAGGCGCTACGATTTTTATTCTGGCCGCTGAACGCAAAGCAATCGGACAGGGCTATAAACTCCACTATAAAGAATTACTCTCGCCACTCTCTGAGGATCCTGTTGCTGCAGCGACAGAAATTAATCAGGAAATGGAAAATATGATCCGACTCATGCCGGATCAATATTTATGGGGTTATAACCGCTATCGCCAGCCGAAGCATAAAGGCCTGGTTCAGACAAAGGCGGATTCACACTAACTAACCTGCCTCAGCAGGCTTGCTCGCGTGTGTGGTCATGACCTCAAGGACCTTGCGACCATTGCTACTGAGCACTTCAGTGTGCACCACTGCGGTTAACCGACCACGATGCACGACAGTCGAGCGAGCAGAAATCGTCGCACCCTCACCGGGACTGATATAACTCGCCGTCACACCCGTCAGTTTCCAATGATTCGAAAGTGAAGCATTAGCCGTGACCATCGCTAATCCCAGCGTGATTCCACCCTGCACATGACCCACTCGATTACCGATATGCGGTCCGTTAACCAACTCACAATAGGCACTGCGCTCTGCAGCCTGAGGGTGAAAGCCGAGGAAATGATTTAAAAAACCACCCCCGCGTGAAGTACTTTTGTGCAGTGATTTCTCTGCATGATCAATAATCCACTTTTCATCATCGCTCAAGGTACTGAGATCAAGATCGATATGCTCTGGAGGTTTTTGATCAATCCAGGCGATAGGATGCAGTACAACGTCGCCAGGGGCCGGCAAAACCATAAAGGCACCCGTTCCGAACGCGATCAGTTTGTCGCCAGCATAGACATGTGATTCGCTTAAGCCTTGTTTGCCAAGCGTGTCGTGCAAAAAATCATTTGACTTACTGGTTGCGACAAGCTGACCGATACGCGGCTCACAGGTTAGCTGCAGGCTGAGTGAAACCGTCGCTAAACGCGTCGAACGTGACAACTTTTCGCGGATGCCTGTCGCCAAACCCATATCGGCCAGCATGGCAAACACAGCGATATTGATCTGCCCGTCATCATCACGGGTAAATACCTCCGAATCAATATGCAAGACGGAGTTTTCTGGATGCACTTCATCAAAGCTCAGTGCAAAAAAATTACCGCAAAAATGCAGGCCAGGCGTGCGATTTAACGCGATAGCACGATGAATTTGTTTAAGGATCGGATGATCACTCAGATCGTGATTCTGCATGAATTTCATTTACCTTTTGCAAAAACCATAGAAATCGTTTCTGCAACCAGTGCGGGCCGATCAACGCCTTCGATCTCTATCGTATTGCCGAAAGTGAGACGTGCGCCTGCGTCTGTTATTTCGCACTTCTCAAGCGTACGGTGCAGGCGAATGCGTGAATCAACGGGAACAGGTGCAGTAAAGCGGACTTTATTGGAGCCATAGTTGATGCCACGTGAGCGTTCGACCACGCGAGAAATCTCAGCGCCGAGATAGGTCACCAGGGAAAGCGTCAACATGCCGTGTGCAATGGTTTTCCCGTTTGGTAATTCGCGTTTAGCGCGCTCTACGTCGATATGAATCCAGTTCTCGTCACCGGAAACTTTTGCAAAATCGTCAATGCGTTTTTGATCAATCAACAGCCAGTCACTCGAACCAATTTTTTGACCGACATAGGCAGCCATATCTGCAGGGGTTTGGACTTCAAGCATTTTGCACCTCTTTAAATAAATCAATGGGTGGATGTTAATGGGCTTACTACAAGCACAGGACAAATAAAAAAATTAATGCGCAAAGGCGGCCAAGCGTGTCTGGATAATTTTTTCTGCATCCAGAACGATACGATGGACAAGCTCAGCGCAGCTCGGAATATCGTTGATTAATCCCTGAACCATCCCTACCGTCCAGATGCCCCCTTCTACATCACCATTCTCATAAACTGCACGACCTTTCGCGCCGGCTACTTTAGGTCCGATCTCCTGAATCGTCGCACCGGATTTCTCCATGTCAACAATACTCTCAGACAACTCTGTGCGTGCAACACGACTGCTATTGCGCAGACTACGCAAGATCAATGACGTATCATTTTCTGTGTTGCTTACAATCGCACGCTTGATATTTTCATGGACGGGGGCTTCTTTCGTACACATAAAACGTGTACCCATATTGATCCCCTCTGCCCCCAACGCCAGCGCTGCAACAAGCCCTCTGCCGTCACCAAAACCACCCGAGGCAATAACAGGGATTGTGACTTTGGCTACGGTTGCAGGGATCAGAATCAGGCCCGGAATATCATCCTCGCCCACATGGCCTGCGCACTCGAAACCATCAATACTGACGATATCGACACCGATTTGCTGGGCTTTTAGGGCATGACGCGCAGTAGTGCATTTGTGGATGACAGTAATCCCTGCTGCCTTTAAGGCGGGCATATGCGCGGCAGGATTATTACCCGCAGTCTCCACGATTTTGACGCCCGAGTCGATAATCGCGTCACGATACTCATCGTAGGGAACAGGTTTTAAAGTCGGTAAAAAAGTCAGGTTGACTGCGAACGGCTTATCGGTCATTTCACGCAGCCGGGCAATCTCTAATCGCAAGGCCTCTGGACTAGGCTGGGTTAAGGCGGTCAGCGTACCCAGGGCACCGGCATTGGAAACGGCAGCCACGAGTTCTGCGCGTCCTATCCATTGCATGCCACCCTGAACGATTGGATGCTCAATGCCTAACATTTTAGTAATAGCTGTTTGCACGGTCATTATTCCTATACAAAATATTGATTAACCGTAGACGCGACAGTCAGGATCAAGACTTAATTGTGCGCCTGTGTGTTTTTGTAATTCATCAAAGGACAAACCTTCAACCATGCGTCTCACAATCAAGCCCTCAGGCACTACATCAATCATGGCCAAATCAGTGTAAATACGATCCACACAAGCTGCTGCGGTTAAGGGATAGGAGCAACGCTCAAGAATCCGCGGGCTGCCATCTTTCTGACAATGTTCCATCAAGACCCACACGTTCGCGGCACCCGCAGCGAGATCCATCGCACCGCCCACTGCAGGAAGCTGGTCCGAAACTCCGGTCGACCAATTTGCCATGTCACCGTTTGCGGCGACCTGAAAGGCCCCCAGGCAAGCGATATCGATATGACCGCCGCGAATCATGGCAAAGGAATCGCTGTGACTGAACACTGAAGCACCGTTGACTAACGTCACATGATGCTTGCCGGCATTAACGATATCTTCGTCTTCCTGACCGGGCTCGGCTTTTGGTCCAAGACCTAGTAAACCCTGCTCACTCTGGAGCAGGATCTCGCGATCAGCGGGAACATAATCAGCAATCAATGTTGGCACACCAATACCAAGGTTGACACAGCAACCCTCAGCAATTTCAAGTGCTGCGACGCGCGCCATATCTTGTCGACTGAGCTTGTTCATACCTTCACCTCCACCAGTCGGTCAACATAGACACCAGGCGTCACGATATGCTCTGGATCGAGAACGCCTAACTCAACAATTTCATTGACCTGCGCGATGGTGAGCTTGGCAGCCCCAGCCATAACCGGATTGTTCACCCGTGCGCCACGGTGGTAGACCAGGTTTCCCCAGCGGTCGCCCTGGCGGGCTTTGATCAACGCGACGTCCCCATTGATGGGGTGTTCAAACACATATTCTTTACCGTTAATTAGTCGGGTTTCTTTACCTTTGGCGAGCTCAGTCCCGGCAGCTGTTTTAGTAAAGAACCCACCAATTCCGGCCGCCCCTGCGCGAATGCGTTCGGCAAGCGTTCCTTGCGGGACCAACTCAAGTTCGACTTCACCGCTCGCATACAGCTCATCGAAAATCGTCTTGCCGTATAAACCACGCGGGAAAGAACAAACGACTTTGCGAATACGTCTGGCACGCATCAGATCGCCAATTATGTCTGTACCAATGGTGGCGTTATTAGCCACGATTGTGATTTCCCTTGTGCCTAGTTCGAGCACGGCGGCAAGTAACTCGTTCGGACGCCCGGACGTTCCAAACCCTCCCACCAGGATCGTGGATCCATCTTTTATGCCCTGCACAGCATCGGCCAGAGACTTAACACGCTTATCAATCATGATTAGTCCAGATCATTACCTTTCATATCCGCATTGCGGCGTGCGGTGCGTGACAACTCCTTGAGAATGGGACCGATCTGAGCGGCATCATCCATTGGTGCGGCCTCGGGTCCACGGTGCCAGCCTTCGAGCGCGGCAAGAAAACCGCCGCCCACCTCAAACACTCGACCCGTGACTTCGTCGCTTTCCTGACTCGCGAGCCAGACAACGACAGGAGAAATCCAGCGTGGGTGTCGTGCCTCGATTTCCTCAGGTGTGCGCTCACGCAGGCTTTCGGTCATGCGTGTCTGGGCATGCGGACAGATCGCATTCACAGTCACGCCATAACGCTTGAGTTCCCGTGCAGCGATCACGGTCATCGCAGCGATACCTGCCTTGGCTGCGCCATAATTCGTCTGACCAATATTGCCAAATAGTCCCGAAGATGAGGTCGTATTGATGATACGACCCGAAGCAGGTTCACCTGTCTGCTTTTGCAGATTGCGCCAATAGTTTGCCGCATGATGTGAAGGCGAAAAGGTTCCTTTCAGATGAACACTGATCACGGCATCCCATTCGGTCTCCTCCATATTGACCATCATGCGATCACGCAGGATACCTGCGTTATTCACTAGACCATGTAAAGCTCCGAAATGCGCCACCGTGCTTTCAATCAGGTTTTTTGCACCATTCCAGTCTGCAATGTTGTCGCTATTAGCAATGGCGACCCCCCCCGCAGCAAGGATCTCATCGACCACTGACTGCGCAGCCGAGTGATCCTGCCCATGTCCGTCACGCGTCGTACCAATATCATTCACGACGACACGTGCGCCTTCGCGTGCGAGGTGAAGCGCATATTCTCGACCAATACCGCGCGCAGCACCTGTGACAATGACTACACGATCCTGACAGACTTTAGACATTTTGTTCTCCTCGATTTAGCGACTGAATTTAGGGTGCCTCTTTTCCACATAGGCTTGTGTCGCCTCTTTGTGGTCGGGTGTTTCTGTACAGCGAATATGACGCCATGATTCACCGTCAATCACCTCTGCCAAGGAAGCATGCAGCGCATTATTCAGATTTTGCTTCATATAAGCCATTGCGGTGCGAGGACCCTGTGCGAGTTTTCGGGCGATCGACATGACTTTGGGCTCAAGCTCATCGGGCTCAACCACCTGATTCAACAAACCAATTGACTGAGACTCCTGTGCATCGAGGATTGGCGTTGTCAGATAAAGCTCTCGGGCTTTGGCCATCCCTACAAGTCTCGGTAGAAAATAATGACCGCCAAAATCTCCTGACAAACCTACATTCAGAAATGCAGTTCCCAGTCTGGCTGAGGTATCACCAAAACGCATGTCACATGCCATGGCAATGGAAAGCCCTGCACCGACTGCAGGGCCACGAATCATCGCAATAGTTGGCTTATCCATCGTATGCAGCATCTCGGAGATTCTGGCGCGAGTACGTAGACGAGCAATTTTTTGCTCGTAGGTAAGTTCTTCCGCGGTCGCGCCAGCCATTCGGGCAACGTCTCCACCCGCACTAAATGCTGTACCGGCACCCGTCAAAACAATCGCGCCGATATCTTTGTCATCAATAGCGTTCGTCAGCGCATCCAGCATCGCAGCATATATTTCCGGACTCATTGCATTGCGGCGTTCTGGACGATTGATGGTTAAGACCAATACGCCATCGCTCACATTGGAGATCAACTGGGAGGTTTGGGTGGACGACTGATTATTGCTGCTCTGCACAATTATTCCTTATTGGTAATTTTCCAATATATCCTAGTACATCGCAGACCTCAGGTCAGCATCGCCATAAAAATAATCTCTCTGGAACAACGTGACCTAAGTCACGATATCTGCGTACACTTAGACGGCATGATCTTTCATGCATCTAAAAAATAAAATAAATAGCTAAATCCGACACGAAAAAATAATTCGTGCGAAATAATTTCTCGTAAGAAATATGGAGACTAATATGCAATACGGATTACTTTTGGCAGGTCTTAAATGTAAGGTTTTTAAATGCCTTGGCATGGGGGTGATCCTCTCGGTCAGCACCTTGGCTCTGGAAGCAACCGCAGCCTTTCCCGACCACGCCATTCAATCTGTAGCCCCCTTTGCTGCGGGCGGTGCCAACGACTATCTCACCCGACTGATGGCTCAGCATATGGGTACCGAGTTAAAAGTCAGCATCGTGGTCGACAACAAAACCGGCGCAAACGGGATCGTGGGCGCGAGTTTTGTGGCGAAATCAGCCCCTGACGGCTATACCTTGCTGATGGGAAACAGTGCAACGCATGGCACCAACCCTAGTCTGTATCAAAATATGCC
>CANCRX010000122.1 GCA_947380655.1 Alcaligenaceae bacterium
CTTCTGGTGCATCCAGCGCCCAGAGCCCGAGCTCTTTGCATTTTGCATTGAGTGAGGCTTCTTCGTCTTTAGTCAGCGCGAGATGCTGACCTTTTATTTCACGCTCGAGCACTCCCTGCTCCAGCGGCATGAGTTCCTGATCGACAAACTTCGCCACCAGATCAACAATCATGCGTGACTCTTCGTCCATTCCATCTATCGCGTTTTGCATGTCCACAATCTTTTCTGCCTTATGAATCTGATTTGATTAACTACCCTTGAATACTGCGGGACGCTTGTCACGGAAAGCGGTGACAGCCTCTTTATGATCATCGGTCGAGTACATCGCCGCCATGTGCGAGGAGGCCATCTCCAGATGTGTGCGCAAATCCATTGAGGCACTCTGACGCGCTGCGCGTTTCATCATGCGGACAGCCAGCTGTGGTTGGGCACTGATCTGCGCTGCCATTTCATAGGCACTGCCCATCAATTGATCATCCTCGACGACTTTGTTCACAATCCCCAATCGTTCCGCCTCATCGGCCTCGACCCAGCGCGCGGTCCAGAACAACTCCAGAGCCTTTGGCAGGCCCACAAGCCGAGGCAAATACCAGGTGCCACCGTCACCTGCGAACAAACCTACTTTGACATAGGTTTCCGCGAACTTCGCGCTACGTGCGGCAATCCGGATATCTCCCATCAGCGCCATATCCATGCCTGCACCGGTTGCTACACCGTTGACTGCGACAATCACGGGCTTATCCATTTGCTCAAGCGTCAAAGGGATACGGTGCACTTGCTCCGCGAGAAACAGCTTGCGACTGTAAGCGCTGTCTTCGGTACGGTTTTTCATATTGCCCACATCACCGCCCGAACAAAAGCCCTTACCCGTCCCAGTCAGGATCACCACATTGACATCATCGCGAGCCTGGGATTCCTCCAGTGCACTGGCCCAGGCCTTGAGCATTTCGCTTGTAAAAGCGTTGTATTTCTCCGGGCGATTCAGTCGTATGGTCGCGATTTTGTCGTGCACCTCATAGACCAGCTGATCAGTCATTATTTCTCCGTGTCTAATTTTTTATGTCATCAATGCACTGCATCGGGATTCGCCTATTCTAGCGAATGGCGGCAAAAGAATTACTTGATCCCCGTAAGCTTACTCAGCGTGCCGGATGCCCCGTGATTTAGCGAGTGTGACCCACATATCTAATTCCCGATCGACGTAGGCGGCAAACTCCTTTACCGTCATGTCCGAGGGAGAGGATGCTTCTTTGGCGAAGACTTCACGCATTTTCGGCGTAGCAGATACCTCGCGGATCGCTTTATTTAAGGCCTCAGCCAGACTGGCAGGCATATTTGCAGGCGCATAGACGCCAAACCAGACATCGACCTCATAACCTGACAATTCTTGTGCAACCGTCGGCAAATCCGGAAAAAATGACGAAGGCGTTGCTGAAGTCGCCGCAATTGCTCGAATTTGCTTGCCTTTGAGCGCCCCCCCAATCGAAGCTGGCGCCGTAATCATGGCCTCAATCCGGCCACCGATCATATCGGTCAGCACCCCTGTGATGCCTTTGTAGGGGACATGGTTCATATTGATACCAGCCATCGAGTTAAATAACTCGGCCGCCATCTGCCCGATCGAACCGATCCCTGCCGAACCATAATTAATTTGCTGAGTCTTAGCCGCTGCGATCAGCTCCCTGACATTTTGATAAGGGGTCTCGTTGCCTACCACCAGCAACATCGCACCTTGAGCCACCATTGCAACGGGCGTGAAAGATTTACGCGGATCAAAGGGAAGTTTTTCCTCTACCGCTGCACGCGTGACAAAGGAATTGGAACTGAACAAAAGCGTCGCGCCATCTGGCTTTGCACGGGCCACTTCAGCCGAGCCAATAATGCCACCCGCGCCAGGTTTGTTTTCAACAATAACGGTAATACCAAGTTTGCTGGAGAGTTGCTCACTAAGCGCTCGGGCAAAGACATCATTACTCGCACCCGGCGTGAAAGGGACGATCATGCGAATGACTGAGGGTAGCGTCGCGGTCTGACTCAAACCAACTAAGGGCAGCCAGCATACCGAGATCACAACACTGAGCAGCAGACTGAATCTGATGCGGCCTAAAAAACCAGTTGCTTGCATGGCGTCCCCATTTTATGTTTTTTTCATTTTGACATATTCTTAAAGGATCCTAGTGCACAAGCTAGATACAATCGAAGAAATAACAATTTAATAACTATAAATATAAGCGTTACGGAGACTCACATGCGCATAGCGATTCGATCAGCAATGGGTGCCGGCCTCATCAGCCTGTGTACGTTTTTATCAGCTACTGCTCTGGCACAAAATGCCTATCCCTCTCGGCCTATCACCATCATCGTACCTTTCGCACCTGGCGGCAACCTTGATGTCACGACACGAATCGTTAGTGCTGAGCTGTCGAAAATTTTAGGACAGCCTATTGCCGTAGAAAATAAGGCGGGCGCAGGTGGCGCCATCGGCCACCAGGCCTTAGCGCGCGCCAATCCAGATGGTTATACGCTTCTGACGACTGCGAACGGTAGTTTTACCGTGACACCCCGACTACAAAAAGGTAAACGTCCCTTTGAGGTCAAGGAATTTGCACCGATTGGGATGATTGGCATCACACCCCAAGTATTGGAAGTCCGTGGCACAGAAAAATTTAAAAACTTCGAAGGATTTTTAGCTTACGCCAAGGCCAATCCTGGCAAGGTCACGGTTGGACACTCTGGTAACGGCACGACCAATCACATATCACTCTTGCAACTCGAAGAGGCTGCGGGCATCAAGCTCAATATTGTTCCCTACAAAGGTTCGGGCCCTGCCTTATCCGATCTGCTGGGCGGACAGATTGACGCGGTTGTTGATCAACTGCCCAGCTCGATGAGCTATTTAAAGAGTGGCAAGCTGTCCCCTCTTGCTGTGACGACCGCTAAACGAGCACCTGACTTACCCGATGTCAAAACCTTTTCTGAGTTTGGGCTGAAAAATTTTGATGTCTCAACCGCGTCCGGACTATTAGCACCTGCCAACACACCTGCAGCGGTGATTGAGCAATTAAATAAAGCGCTGAATCAAGCCCTGGGAAATAAAGACGTTGCAGATCGCCTGATTGGTTTGGGATCAGTACCGACCCCGATGTCGAGCAAACAGTTCAGTGAATTTTTAATGAGTGAAGATGCAAAAGCCGAGATGCTGGAAAAGCGTGGCGTTCTTTCTGTTGACTAATGATTCAGGTCATCAGGCTATACAAATCTCAATATCAATCTAATATTAATTCAATCAAGGTCTACTTCACGGCGTACAAGTAGAAAGTAATTTCCCTTTTTCCGTGATGACCTTTTGATGCGAATAATCTTCACATTTAATTCTGCGCAGCAAGCCATCGCTTGAGCCTCGTGACTTAACCGTACTCACGTACTCAATCAGAGTCTGATCGGCGAACGCACCCCGAGCAGTCACACAGGTTGCAGAATCATTCTGCAAACAGACCTCACGAAATGCCAAATAATTTTCAAACCCTTGCGACAGGTAGATCGTCGTGACCAGTGAGTATGTTTTTTCAGGGTCAAGCGGCTGCCATACTTTTGTTGCCTGGTCTCGCACCTCTAGATGGCTGAAGCGTTGTCCTGTTGGTTGTGTGAGATCAAGTTCCCAACGTAAACCACTTGCATAAGGATGTGAACCCTGACCGTTTTTCAAGTCACGCCAGTTCGCGACGCCTTGTTCCAGAGCCTCACGGATCCGGTTACCGCTCAAATGCAATAGATAGAGTTCATTCGGGTAAGGTGAAACACGATATATCGCCTCACGCGTCACCGGCCGATCATGTAGACCATCGGTTTCAAGCGAACTGCGCACACTACCTGCAATATCAAAACCAATATCTGCTGGTTGCTCCGGGTTAGATAACCTATAACTCTCAGTAACAATTTGCAAAATATCACTACCGCCTGAGCGTTCACTCACCGTGTCACAGATCTTTCCGCCAAAATTGACTGAGCCAGGAACTCTGATCAAACAAAGAGACTCCGTCGCAGCCAACTTACCAAGCACCTGAGTCGTTAATTCCTTATACTTTTGTGAAAATGGCGCCATCACCACATCAAAATCCGCATCATTTTCTACGACGCTCAACTCAGGCTTGTCAATCAAACTTGCTGAAAACGCGTTGCGTTCAGTATCGCTCAGAGCTCTCCATTCACCATCTTGGCCTCTGCGCTCAAGTTTCGGTCCAATCACCAGCGAAGCCTGCCCTAAACAAGACTCGACCTCTCCTTGTTCATCAAATACGACGTTCATCAGACCAAATACCTTGTTGTATTCCCAGGCATGACCGATACAAACTTTCCTTCCCCATTTGTTATTCACAATGGTTGGATATGGGCCTTCTGCTGAGTGAATGCCTAATTTAGAAAAATCACCCAACAAGGTGTGGGAGTCTCCTCCAATAATGACATCAACATTATTAAGCGAATTAGCCAGTATCAGATCCATACCATAGCCAATATGCGATAACACAACGATGTGTGCAACGCCTTGAGACTGCAACAGATCAATCGCTCGCTGCGCAGCCGGGATCTCATCCTCAAACTGAGTTGTTGGGAGTGGCAGTGAGGAATGTTCAGTTTTATTTTTCGAAGAAATACCAACGATTCCTACTTTTACCCCCCCTATTTCACGAACCACGAAGGGTTGCAGATAAGGCTTGCCATTGAGTGGGTTCAATGGCGTTGCTTTGGCAGGATGAATATTCGCTGACAAGACAGCGGTCTGGCAATCAGGGGCCGCTCGCAGTGCATCTAGGAATTTCTTTAAACCCGCATCCCCAGCATCAAACTCATGATTACCTATAACAAACGCATCAAAACAGATGCTATTCATCGCCTTCGCGTCACTTTCACCATGAAAAAAAGTGAAATAAGGTGTTCCAACTAACGCATCGCCTGCGTGTAATTTGAGCAAATTCGGCAAGCGCTGCTGCGCTTGTTTAAATAATGAAACTTGTCTTGAAAAACCGCCTAATTCAACAAGCGTGGGGACAGAAGCAAGTTCGATTTGGGCATCGACAGGCGAGATATTGGAATGATGGTCATTCATATGCGCGATGTTGAGCTCAAATGAATAGGCGCTGGACGATACGCCCAACAATTCAACGAGTAAATAAGCGCTTAAAAATAATTGTTTCAGTGAAAACATATCATTGAATACCAAGAATTTAATCAATTTCTATTTTGATCGTCTTGCTTAAATCAGTGACCCGACGAACTTCCTGCTGAATATAACGGGTAAATTGGGCAGGAGTGTTGCCAACGACCACGGCCGCCTGATCCTCAAATGTTTTGCGCACTTCTGGATCTGCCAGAACTTTAGAGACTTCATCATAAAGCTTATCGATAATCTCCCTGGGCGTACCTGCCGGGGCAAATAAACCATTCCAGGATGCGAGCTCAAGATCCTGAATGCCAGCCTGAGCCATCGTTGGTATGTTTGGTAATTGGGGTAAAGGTTGCGCGGACGTCACCGCTAGTGCGCGAACTTTTCCAGAATGCACATAAGGAATTGCAGACAGAGCTGTCATGAAAAATATATCAACCTGACCACCCAGAAGATCATTGAGTGCAAGGCCAGCGCCGCGATACGGGACATGCAGCAAATAAAGCTGTGCGCGGGATTGAAATAGCTCTGCAGAGATATGTGGCACGCTGGCACTGCCCGTCGAGGCATAGCTCAATTTTCCAGGCTGGTTCTTTGCCTGCACGATCAATTCCGATAGTGAGGCAACCTGTAAGCTCGGCCCAATAACAAGAACCGCCGGTGACATCATAATTTCAGTAATTGCAGCAAAACTCTTCTCTGCATCAAACTTTACATCTTTAAATAAGACACTACTCGAGATCAATTGCGAGGCTGCAACCAACAGTGTGTAACCATCGGGCGCACTGGTCGCAACAATTTCTGAAGCACGATTAGAGCTTGCGCCTGGTTTGTTGTCGACAATAAAGGGCTGCCCAAGGGCGGACTGTAATTTAGAAGCGATCAACCGCGCTGTCAGATCGGTGGGGCCACCAGCCTGATATCCGACGACTATCCGCACGGGTTTGTTTGGATAGTATGCGGCAGCATCTTGAGCCGATGCAGACAGCCCTGCGAGCGAAAAAGCCAGCATCAGCAGCCAAAGGATTTTCTCTCTCATTGAGCGATCGTTTTATATCGGTGCCGATCACGCAGCAGCGCATCACTCCAACGTGATCGGTATTGGAAAACAATCAATCAAAAATTTACAGCTTATATGCCTGACGTGCGATCAACTTCCACTCGCCTGCAACAAAACGCCAGACGTAAATAACGTCGATCTCCACATGGACAATCGTGCCCTTTGCACCCGGATCCGTATCTGCTGAAACGTGATTTCTTACAACGGCGGTATCGCCTTGCATGTGAATCGTTTGTTTAGAAATGTCGATGGTTTTAAACACTGAACGTTTTTGTACCAACGCATCGATAAATTGCGCTTTATTTTCAAGGCGACCGTTTGAGTGGCCGTAGGTCAGATCTGCAATAGCGATCTTGTCTAACTGCTGAGGATCAGCTGATTTGATTGCCGTATTTAAAGCGTCCATGGCTTTGGCGACACCCGCCTCTGTTTGCTGCGCGGCGGCACTGGCACCTATGCTTAAAAGCAAAGCCAAACCAAAAAGTTTAATTATGCGAATCATTTATGTCTCCAGATGTTTTTTTGTGGATGATCCTGACTATAAGACCCTGATCATCTCTTCGCCTAATGTAGTCCAAATTTCGTTTTTTCTCTAGATACACATTTGCTTACATATTTGCTCGGGACAATCTTGTAATCTTTCGTTGTTTACGTATTGTCCTTCTCTGCAGACAGCCATATCATCCTCACATTTCAGGCAATACTTTGCAATCAATCAAGGAAATGATGGAAAAACGCGTCACCACTCTGGAAGTTCGCATGGATCAGACAGCAAAATCCATTGATCGCCTAGACCGGTCGATTACAGACCTCAGGATCGACATGGACAGGAAATTCATCCATTTTGAAGAAAAAATAGATAAAAAATTTATTCATTTTGAAGAAAGGATCGACAAACGATTTGTCCGCATCGAAGAAATCATCGATCGTAAGTTTTGCTGGGCGATCAGCATTCAAATCACCAGCTTGCTGGCGATGATGGCAATGATGGGAAAGGTCGCACAGATTTATTAAGCGCAAGCCCACATAAAATATGCCCCGTCATCTCCATGATGAGCGGGGCTTATTTTTAACTGAGGTAAAGGCGTTTTATTTTTTTATAAAATTTAAACGTTAAACAGGAAATTCATCACATCGCCGTCTTTCACGATGTATTCCTTGCCCTCGGCGCGCATCTTGCCGGCTTCTTTAGCACCGGACTCGCCCTTGTAAGTCACAAAATCCTCAAACGCAATCGTTTGCGCACGGATAAAACCACGTTCAAAATCGGTATGAATCACTCCCGCAGCCTGCGGACCTGTCGCACCCACCGCCACCGTCCAGGCACGGACTTCTTTTACACCGGCGGTAAAGTAAGTCTGTAAACCGAGCAGCTTGAACGCGCCACGGATCAGGCGATCCAGCCCAGGTTCGGTCATACCCATATCGGCCAGAAATTCCTTTTTATCTTCGTCAGACAAATCAGCGATTTCTGATTCAATCGACGCACAGATTGCAACAACCGGCGCATTGCGTGCGGCAGCGTACTCGGTCAAACGATCGAGCAGAGGATTGTTACTAAAACCATGATCACTGACGTTACCCACGTACATCGCAGGCTTAGCAGTAATGAAGCACAAGGGCTGGATCAACGCCATGTCCTCCGCTGACAGACCGAGCGCGCGGATAGGCTGCGCTTCGTTGAGTTGCTTGATACATTGCTCCAGGACAGCGACGACTTTCTGGGCATC
>CANCRX010000123.1 GCA_947380655.1 Alcaligenaceae bacterium
TCGTCGATTCCATAAAGGGTATCCCAAACTAGCTGGGAAGCATTACGTACTACGTATTGGGTACCCCAAATCGGGTCAAAATTCGCGAGGTTAGCCTGGGGTACGAATTTCAGAACCCGCGAGGAAGACTGCGAAAATGCGGGAGCACCAATCAAGCCCGTAGCTGTCAAGCCCAAACCAGCTGCACCCTTGAGTAAATCACGTCGATTTAGATTCATGTAAGACTCCAGATAAATTGAAACGTGCGATATTTCTATACGACAGTAAGCAATTAACGTGCCATTTAGAGCGACTTGCCCTAGACCATCCCAACAGGAAGACAAACATTCACAAATAACAAGTGAATAAGTTACAACCTTGTACCATAATGGTGCAACTTACAATACTGAGTTTATCCCCCATGAAATGTGATCTCCTTCTCAAAAACGGCGTGGTCATTGACGGTACGGGTAATCCCCGATATCGCGCAGATGTGGCTATCAGCAACGGTAAGATCAGCGCGGTCGGTCTTAATCTCGATGTTCAGGCGAGTACCGTCATTGACGTGGCGGGCGCCACGATATCGCCCGGGTTTATTGATGTGCATACCCATGACGATCGACTCGTATTAGCTGATCCATCGATGCAACCTAAGGTGAGTCAGGGGGCAACAACCGTCATCACTGGTAACTGTGGGATCAGTCTCGCCCCGCTCGGACGCACCAATCCGGTGCCACCACTCAATCTGGTCGCAGACGAGTCACCACAGCGTTACGACACGTTTAAAGAATACTTTGCTGCACTTGAGCAAACACCCTCCGCAATCAATGTTGCATCGCTCGCAGGTCATACGACCATGCGGGCAGTAACAATGCAAGATTTAAATCGCCCAGCCAATGAAAGCGAAATTGCGCAGATGCAAAAGCTCGTTCAAGAAGCGCTTGATGCGGGCGTGGTGGGCGTCTCGACAGGACTCTACTATGCACCGGCGCAAGCCGCCACCGCCGACGAAATCAAAGCCGTGTTCGAGCCCCTGCGCGGCACTTCCGCCGTGATCGCCTCGCATATCCGCAACGAAGCCGAGCAAGTTCTTGAGGCCATGACCGAAGCCATGTCTATCGCCAATGCATTAGGTGTTCGACAGGTAATTTCGCATCACAAGGTTAACGGACGTGCAAACCATGGACGCTCCACCGAAACACTGGCACTCATAGACGAAGCAAGTACACGCGGCGATGTATGTATGGATTGTTATCCGTATGTGGCTTCCTCAACCGTGCTGCGTCAAGATGCAGTCGAACAAGCGGCGCGTACGATGATCGCCTGGTCCACAGCAAAGCCTGAAACTGCCGGACGTTATGTCGATGAGTTACTCAAAGAACAAAGCCTGGACCTGACAGCTTTCCTGGCATCGTTACAACCAGCGGGTGCGATTTATTTTTCAATGGACGAGGCAGATGTCGAGCGCATCATGGCACACCCCGAGACGATGATCGGCTCTGACGGCCTACCGCACGATACCTTTCCTCATCCCCGGCTTTGGGGTGCCTTTCCTCGCGTACTAGGCCACTACACCCGCGATCGCAAGATTTTTTCTCTTGAAACCGCGATCTACAAAATGACCGGTATGCCGGCCGCTAAATTTGGTCTGAAAGATCGTGGAGTGATTGCACCCGGCTATGCTGCAGATCTTGTTGTATTTGATCCTGAGCAAATCCGCGACTGTGCGACATTTTCCGATCCCAAGCGTCCAGCAGCAGGTATTCAGCGCGTCTATGTAAATGGTGTGGCAAGCTGGCGTAATGGTGCGTCAACAGGTGCACGTGCGGGACAAGTATTGAAACGCTCATGATGCAGGCCAATCAATCAATTGATGCGGGCGTGTTGAACATTAGTTTCAATGAATCCGGCCCCGTTGATGGCGTCCCTGTTTTTTTGATGCACGGCTTTCCCTACGATATTCAAGCCTATGCGGAGGTAGCGCCTATTCTGGCTGCAGCAGGTTGCCGTGTGATCGTGCCTTACCTGCGCGGTTATGGATCAACCCGTTTTCTGAATGCGAACACCCCACGTTCCGGCGAACAAGCCGCACTGGGTGCCGATTTACTCGCACTGATGGATGCGCTAAACATATCCAAAGCAATACTCGCGGGCTACGACTGGGGTGGACGAGCGGCTTGTGTCGTAGCAGCCCTATGGCCCGAGCGTTGCTCCGGACTAATCTCTCTGCACAGCTACAACATCCAGAATATTGCGCAAAGCATCATCCCCGAAGCACCAGAAAAAGAACAACGGCTCTGGTATCAGTTTTACCTCCATAGCGAACGAGGCCGGGCAGGTCTAGAAAAGGATCGGCGCAGCTTTATCCGTCATCTTTGGAAAGAATGGTCACCCACCTGGGATTTTGACGCCGCAACTTTTGAAAAAAGTGCACCCTCTTTCGATAATCCGGATTTTGTCGACGTGGTGATTCAATCTTACCGTCACCGGTTTGGACTTGCCGAAGGTGATCCGGCTTATGCGGATATTGAAAAAAGGCTGAGTACACAACCCGCCATCTGCGTGCCAACCATTACCTTTGATGGAGTCGATGACGGGGTACGTGGGCCATCCAGTCCCGCCAAACATGGGCATCATTTTACGGGTGTACGTTCGCATCGAGTCATACCCGGTGTCGGTCACAATATGCCTCAAGAAGTCCCCGCCATTTTTGCTCAGGCCGTGCTTGAGTTGATTAACTAATTTGTGAACCAATTCCGGAGATTAAAGTGTTTCACTTGCATCAAAAAATATTAATACTTGCTACTTCGGTGATTGGATCTTGTTTTACCCAAACCTGTTTTTCGCAAACAAGCGACTATCCAAACAAATCAATCAAACTTGTCATTGGCTTCACACCTGGCGGATCCACCGATACCGTTGGACGACAGCTCGCAAACTCCTTTACAAAAATTCTCGGGCAATCCGTCATCGTTGAAAACAAACCAGGCGCAAACGGTAACCTCGCAACCGACTATGTTCGACGCTCTGCACCCGATGGTTACACAATTTTCTATACCTCGATCGGACATGTCACCAATCCTCTGATCTACAAGGATGCCAAATACAACCCGGTTAAAGACTTCACTCCGATCGGCCAGGTATTAGCAGGACCGAACGTATTGGTCGTTCCGGCTAACTCCAGATTCAAAACAGTGAAAGACATCATCGATTACGGCCGCGCGAATCCTGGAAAAATCAATTTTGCTTCCTCAGGAATTGGGTCGTCAGTCCACTTGTCCGGAGAGTTATTTAAACAACTCTCAGGTGTGGATATGGTGCACATTCCATATAAAGGTTCTGGTAGCTTGTTGCCGCAGCTCATGGCAGGTGAAGTTGACCTTGCCTTTCCGTTTTTACCAAGCGGCATTACCTTATCCGAACAGGGACTGTTACGCACACTCGGTGTGACCACAAAAGAGAGGTCTGCGGCTGCGCCCAACATCCCTGCCATTGCAGAGGCAGGTTTACCTGATTACGACATGTCCACCTGGTATGGAATAGTCGGCCCCGCAAACATGCCGGAAGATGTGCAAAAGAAACTCAGCGATGCACTTTTGCAGACCGTGAATGAACCTGAGTTTAAAAACCGTCTGATCTCTCTGGGTGTCGAGCCTAAACCCACTACACCCAAAGAGTTTGGGCAGTTTATTCAGGACGAAGCCATTAAATGGGCAGGCATCCTGAAGGGGCTAGACTACAAAGAAAACTAATGGCCAAACGCAAGTGAACCGATCACTTCTGCGATCGATTCACCATGCGTGCCCCGTCATTTACGTTTGCGTGGTGGCAATCCGGTATGTTGCGTTAACACTCGACCGGGGATGACGGCCCGCCGCACGCCGGGTGCGGCCTCAGTACTGTTTTTACGCCGAGAGCTCGTGTAGCTACCATCGGTTTGCGGTTGATGAAAAGGGATCAGATGTTTTTTTCCGTTCCCGATCAGATCCGCTCGACCCATGGCTTTAAGCGCCTCACGCAGTAAAGGCCAGTTATTCGCATCGTGATAACGCAGGAAGGCCTTATGCAATCTGCGCCGACGATCACCACGCACAATATCCACAGTTTCACTCTCACGGGTGATACGCCCGAGTGGGTTTCGTCCCGAGTGATACATCGCTGTGGCTGTTGCCATGGGGCTTGGATAAAAGGTTTGTACTTGATCCGCACGAAAGCCATGACTCTTGAGCCACATCGCCAGATGCATCATGTCTTCGTCACTGGTGCCTGGATGTGCAGCAATAAAATACGGTACCAAAAACTGTTTTTTACCTGCTTGCTCACTGAACTTATCAAACAGTCTTTTAAATGTATCGTAGCTACCGATACCAGGCTTCATCATCTTCGAGAGTGGCCCCATCTCAGTGTGCTCAGGCGCTATTTTCAGATAGCCACCCACGTGATGGGTCACGAGCTCCTTGATGTATTCAGGAGATTTGACCGCCAGGTCGTACCGCAATCCCGAACTGATCAGGATTTTTTTCACGCCTTTGAGCGCACGAGCACGCCGATACATATGAATCAGTGAGCTGTGATCGGTGTTCAGATTCTGGCAAACATCCGGGTACACACAGCTTGGCTTGCGACAGGCGGATTCTATTTCCGGACTCTTGCAACCAATACGATACATATTGGCAGTCGGGCCACCTAAATCAGAAATCACACCGGTAAAGCCAGGCACTTTGTCGCGGATATCTTCGATCTCACGAATCACAGAGTCTTCACTTCGACTCTGGATGATGCGCCCTTCGTGCTCGGTGATCGAGCAGAAGGTGCAACCACCAAAACAACCACGCATGATGTTGACGCTAAACCGAATCATTTCCCAAGCAGGGATCTTCGTCGCACCATCGTGACTGCCGTTCTCATCCGCATAGACAGGGTGAGGGCTTCGCGCGTAGGGCAAATCAAAAACCAGATCCATCTCGGGCGTCGTGAGCGGAATCGGGGGGGGATTAATCCAGAGGTCGCGCGCGGTCCGTCCTACCCCATGAGCCTGAACCAGGGCGCGCGCATTACCAGGATTCGTCTCCAGATGCAGCACCCGGTTCGCGTGGGCATAGAGAACGGGATCCGCTTTAACTTGCTCGTACGAAGGTAGACGGATCACGCTCCGGTCCCGGGGAGGAACCTTAAGTTTTCCCTTTACCTGTAGAGTAGGATTTGGAGAGAAAACGAGCGGAGATTCACCTGCTTTCAAATTCTGTTTACTGGCGCTTTTTTTATTGGCTGCGTCCGCAACCGTGCGTGCCTCATCATTTCGCGCACAGCTTTCGCCTTGTTCAAGCGCCTGCTCACTAATCATCAAATAGGGGTTGACATGAGCCTCTACCCGACCCGGTGTGTCGATGCTGGTGGAGTCAATCTCCATCCAGCCCTCTGGAGTTTCGCGGCGCATAAAGGCCGTGCCTCGAACATCCGTAATTTGATGAACAGGTTCTTTAGCGGCCAATCGGTGTGCGATTTCAACCACCGCACGCTCTGCGTTTCCATACAGGAGCAAATCACACTTGCTATCGATCACGATAGAGCGGCGAACCTTATCAGACCAATAGTCATAATGGGCGATGCGACGCAATGAGCCTTCTATTCCACCTAAGACAATCGGGACATCTTTGTAAGCTTCTTTGCAGCGCTGTGTGTAAACAATCGCGGCATGATCAGGTCGCTTACCACCGACATCACCTGGAGTGTAAGCATCATCACTGCGCATTTTGCGATCAGCCGTATAACGGTTGATCATCGAATCCATATTGCCGGCCGTCACGCCAAAGAACAGATTGGGCTTACCCAGGACTTTAAACGGCTCAGCACTTTGCCAGTCGGGCTGCGCAATGATACCGACTCGGAACCCCTGATTCTCGAGCATCCGGCCAATCACTGCCATGCCAAAACTAGGGTGATCAACGTAGGCATCACCCGTGACAATAATAATGTCACAACTGTCCCAGCCTAGCTGAGTCATTTCATCGCGACTCATCGGCAGAAAGGGCGCCACACCAAAGCGCTCAGCCCAGAACTTCCGGTAGCTGCTCAGGGGCTTGGCGTTGCGTGGGAAAAGAGAAACATCCGCGTAAGTTGTCATATGTATTACGCGCTTGCTCCGTTGAGCTTGTCCTGCGTTTTAGTTTCAAAATCACCGGCGTCGTGACGCTCGCGAAGCTGTTCTGATGGCTCACCACTCAGTCGATTGACCATACGACCGCGTTGCACCGCGGGTCGGCTGTAGACCAGCTCGGCCCAACGCTGGACATGCTTGTAATCGTTGACGCTGAGAAACTCCGCAGCGCCATATGACCAGCCTTTGACGAGTCCGCCATACCAGGGAAATACAGCCATATCAGCAATGGTGTAGACGCTGCCAGCCAGATATTCGTGATTCGCCAGATGCCGATCCAGCACATCGAGTTCTCTCTTGACCTCCATGGCAAAGCGATCAATTGCGTATTCGATTTTGATCGGTGCATAAGCATAGAAATGCCCAAAGCCCCCGCCCAAATAGGGTGCGCTGCCCATTTGCCAGAAAAGCCAATTTAAAGTCTGCGTGCGACCCGCAACATCCTTAGGAATAAAGGCGTCGAACTTCTCAGCGAGATAAAGCAAAATCGAACCGGATTCAAACACTCGAAGCGGTTCGGCGGCGCTACGATCTAACAAAGCAGGGATCTTGGAGTTTGGATTGATATCCACAAAGTCCGACCCAAACTGATCGCCTTTACGAATATCGATCAACCACGCGTCATACTCTGCACCGGAATGACCGAGCGCAAGCAACTCCTCAAGGAGAATCGTGACTTTGACTCCGTTAGGTGTGCCTAGGGAATAAAGTTGTAAAGGATGCTGGCCAACTGGGAGCTCCTTTTCGTGCGTAGCACCCGCGATCGGGCGGTTAATGCTTGCGAATTCGCCGCCGTTAGGCTGGGTCCAGGTCCACACTTTGGGTGGCACGTAGCTGTTGGAATCTGTCATGTTCGTTCTCTTAATCTTCTGCAAATAGTCTGAGCCATTGCTTAACGGGCTCATTATCGCATTGATTACCCAGAACCCAAGGTAAAACCCTAATGATTTGAATGACTTATACCGAACGACGCATAAGATAATTTCAAAAATAATTAGCCAGTCCTACCCAAAACACTGGCGGTCAAAGCAGTCGTTCGGCGAGTAACTCAGCAGCAAAAAAGCCCAACTTCCTACTCAATTCACGGGTTGGGCTCGTTCAATTATTTAGGCTCTCTGAACATGGAGCAGATCTTATTGCCAGAGGGATCTTTCAGATAAGCAAGATACAGTTTGCCCGCAGGTCCCTCACGATAGCCCGGTGGATCCTCACAGGTTATTCCGCCATTGGCAACGCCCGCGGCATGAAACGCATTGACCTGGTCGACAGATTGCGCAGCAAACCCGATCGTGCCGCCATTTGCAGGGGTCGCAGCTTTTCCATCGATCGGTAGCGTAAAAGCAAAGGTCCCCGTTGGCGTACGATAAAAATACCTGATATCCCGATTGATTACACCTGGGCCGATACCCAGGGCACCAAAGATCGCATCATAAAATTTTCTCGATGCTTCCAAATCATTCGTGCCAACCATAATATGACTGAACATATTGTCTCCAAGGCTAATTTTTGATTGTGTCCGATACAGACAATCTCAATATAGATCTAAAAACTCGGAATTGTTACGTCTAAATAACGTTTTTTAAGACAATATTGCCCAACCTTGTAGAATTGCTGTGAACTTCCAGTCAGACCGAGTCAGACATTGAGTACTCAACACGCTTAATACTATTACTTCGCTACGGTAAAGGTCCGTTTTAATGAACAATAAATCAGGCTATGCATTGGCGCTTGCGGCACTAGGTATTGTGTACGGTGACATTGGCACCAGCCCACTTTACGCATTTGAGCAGGTCT
>CANCRX010000124.1 GCA_947380655.1 Alcaligenaceae bacterium
GATGGGCCGGAGTATGTGCGCTGGTTGAAACCTTCCTTCAATGCCCCGGTTCAGGATGGTTTGCCGCGTCCAAAAGAAAAGTGGTGGGAGGATTTTGAAAGCGAGGAACTCAACGCGATTGTTGATACCGCGCTGACAAATAACTACGACTTGCGCGTTGCGGTTGCGCGCGTGGCGCAGTCCAGGGCACAGGCCGAGTCGGTCAAGGCGGCACAATCACCAACGATTGATTTAACAGGCGGCTATCGTAATCAAGGTCCTGCACAAGGCGTGGGTTACGCACCGACTACAAATGACTGGGGTAGTCAGCCTGTCTATCAGGCAGGTTTGCTTGTGAACTACGAGGCAGATCTCTGGGGTAAAAAAGGCTTTAACTCTAAATCGGCCTACGCGCAGGCGTTGGCCAGCGAGTTCAATCGCGAGGCCGTTGCACTCACGCTAGTCGGTGACGTCATCACTGTTTATTTTCAAGTCATTTCGCTGAACGAGCGAATCGCTGTGGGTGAAAAAAACCTTGAAACCATCCGCTCTGTTGGTCGGGGGCTTGAGCGAAGGATGGAGCGAGGTGACTCAACGCTGATTGATGTATCCCAACAATTAATTTTGCAAAGCAACACTGATGCGCAGGTCACAAGCCTTAAGCTGCAGCGTGAGCGCGCCTTCAACAGATTAGCGTTATTGGTTGGTCGCACTGCTTCGACCTTGAAAATTAAAGGTGCATCAATCGAAAGCTATAAGGCTCCGATTGTTGAGCCTGGCATGCCATCAGAATTGTTGTGCCGTCGGCCGGATATTCGTCGGGCTGAAGCCACACTTGAGGCTGCGCAGGCTGACTTGTACGCGGCACGTGCGAATCTGCTCCCGACCTTTGCGCTTTCCGGTCAGGGTGGTTACGGCAGTTTTCTTTTGTCGAGCATTACTGCACCGCAAAGTTTGTTTTATATCTTGAGCGCCACGATGGTGCAGAACGTCTTTGACGGCGGTAAACGTAAAGCGGACATTAAGGCTGCAAGCGCCAAGAACGTAGAATTGCTCGAGGCCTACGCGAATACAGTGTTATCAGCCATGCGTGACGTTGAGGATGGACTCGCGGGGGTTGTATTGACGGGGCGCCAGTATCAAGCACTGGATGATTCACGTAAACGTGCCCAGCGGTTGGCCGAACTCAGCGCGGTCGTGGTTGAACGTGGCGGAATGGATTTCGTGCAGCTCTATCAAATCCAGGGCACAGTCTTGGCGGCTGAAGACGCGGCGATTAATGGACGATTCGATCAGTTGCGCGCCTCGGTTGATTTGTTTAAAGCCATTGGTGGTGGTGTCAAACTCGAGGGCGATCCTTGCCTGAGTGGTGGCAGCCTGCCCGCAGCCGATGAGCGCTGGGGCAAAGCGGCAGAAAAGAAAGACTCCCCGATCAAGCCGATTTCAGCAGTAGGTGTTGATGCATCGGGTCAGCCAGCCAAAGAGGAGGGGGCGAACCTCACACCTCTCGTTGAAAAACCCATGCAAACGCTGCAGTCACCTATTCAATAACGGACTCATTTATGTCATCCAGTTCTGTTGATTCAGCCCGCCTGGCTCGCGCTAGTAAAGTCTCTGCCGAGCAGAGTGCGGGTTTAATGTCGCCCTTTGCTGGCGAGCGCTTTACGATTCTGACCTCCAGCATTGTGATCAATTTGCTGGCATTAGCTTTTCCCCTGCTAATGTTGCAGCTCTATGACCGCATTTTGCCGCATCAGTCTATCGATACGCTCACGCTGGTTGTCTCGACGGTTGGTCTGGCTGTGCTGGTAGAGGGCGTGTTGCGGATTGCGCGTTCCTACTCGACCGCCTGGGTCGCTGCAAAATTTGAGCATCGCGCCATGATGGCTGTTGCTGAGCGCGTGCTGGCTGAGCCCTTGCATGATTTTGAGCGTAAGGGAACCGGCACGGTGATGGATCGTTTCAAATCCATCTCGACACTGAAATATCACTACTCTGGCCAGTCGTTTCAGCAGCTGATGGATTTACCCTTTACGGTGATGTATGTAGCGATTGTCTGCATCCTGAGCCCATTAGTCGGGTTGATGCTGGTTGTTGGATACGCTGTTTTTGTGGCAATTACCTGGCGTAATGGTAAGAACTATCCCGAGCTGGTTAAAGAGCAGAAGTCTGCCGATATGCGTCGCGCGAACTTTCTCAATGAAACGCTGAATAATGTACACACACTGAAGTCAATGACGATGGAATCATTGATGCTCAGGCGTCATGAAAGACTCCAGGAAAGTTGCGCCCGCCTGATGGCACGCGTGACTTACGCATTAGATATGTCAGCGGGTATTGGAAATATTTTTTCTCCGCTGATGACGATGTTGACGGTCGCACTCGGAGCCTGGTTGGTGATTAATGGCCAACTGACTAACGGTGAGTTGGCAGCTTGCGTATTGCTAGGTATGAGATCGCTGGCCCCTTTGCAGCGTTTGGGTGGAATGTGGGCTAAACATCAGCAAGACAAAATTTTGCGCGAAGAATTAATTAAAGTTCTTAAAGAGCCTTTATTACCTGCCGAGCATGTTCATCCGCATTTAAAAGATGAGAACACTGCAGCGGTCAAGGAGTCAAAACCATCCAGTATTGAGCTTGACCAGGTGTCCTATGGATTTCCAGGCCTCAAAACTAAGATTTTTGAAAATCTTTCCCTTAAAGTTGCCGCCGGTGAGTGTCTGGTTGTGGCGGGTGAGAGTGGCTGCGGCCGCAGCACGTTGTTGCAGTTATTAGCGGGAGTCATTCAACCTGACACTGGGCGTGTACTGATTGATGATCAGGATGTTACTAGTTTTGATTTGCAGGAAATCAGTGAATATGTCGGTTATCTGCCGCAGAAAACGCAGATGTTTGAGGGCTCCTTGCTTGAAAACGTGAGTGTGTTTGATGCAGAGCGTGTTGACAGTGCCTTGGCTACAGCTAAAACATTAGGCTTGGGCGATTTCGTAGCCAAAATGCCTCGAGGCTGGGATTCTACTGTTGGAGATATGGCGAGTGACTCATTGCCTCCCGGTTATCGTCAACGGATCGCGATCGTACGGGCGCTGTCTAATCATCCAAATATTATTCTTTTTGATGATGCGACCTCGACGATCGACTCTGAAGGCGATAGTCTGTTTTTGAAATTCCTCGAATCTATCGTTGGCAAAGTCACTGTGATCCTGGTGTCCCAACGGCCTTCCTACCAGCGGTTAGCTTCTCGCACCGTCTATCTGCAAGACGGCCAGTTAATTGAGGTTGCACCTGGACAATTGCGTCAGTTAAGAGAGGCGAATAGTAAAAAGCCTGCATCTGCCGAACTGTCCTCCGGCAGTCCCTCAACTTCAGTCGTGATCCCTGCAAGTTATCAGCCTGTTTCGAATGAAATTTATTTTGATTCACCGACTAAGAAAGGCGATTTAGATCTGAATCGCTGGAGTCGTACCCATGAAACGGTCGTCAGTCAGTTTAAGACGCCTACGGATTTATCTGGCTGTCTGACAACATTGCTTAAGCTGACGAACTCGCGGGAGTCTGCGCGTGAGGTGGCTGAGTCTTTGCCTTATTACACGGATAGTCTCGATTTGCCAGGTTTTCATAACGCCATGGCTGAGCTGGGATACAAAGTAGCAGAGGTGAGATGCAAGCTGGGTGATCTGGATCCTCGCTCATTACCTTGTCTTTTTGTACCCGATGTGGATGTTGCTTTTGTGGCAATTGCCCGTGTAGGCAAACAGATTCGTGTGGCAACTCATCCTGATGAGGAAGTCAAACTCGAATCGAATTTGAATAAAGAAGGGCGCGCGTTTTTTTACGAGCTTGTAGATACTTCCGTAGTCGATAATCGGTCTTGGGTCATGCGAGCGCTCTTGCGGTTCTCACCTCTCATCGTCCAGGCAACGATCTCGGCGCTGATTGCTGGTTTGATCATGATGGCGGGTCCGTTGTTTACTTCAGTGATCTACAGCACAGTGATCCCTTCAGGCGCTAAAGACACGTTGCTTTATCTCTCGATCGGTGCGGCGATCGCTCTGGTCTCTGGTTATTTTTTCATGCGGCACCGGGCGCAGATTCTCGCCTACATTTCCGGCCGGATCGAGTACATGTTTGGTGCGACGATTTTGCAGCAAGTGCTGAAAATGTCTCCGTCTTACACAGAGCGTGCCTCGGTCGGTGCACAGACCTCCAGATTGCAGAGTTTTGAAGCAATACGGGATTTGTTTACCGGTCCTTTGGCATCCACCTTGCTTGAGTCCCCGGCAACGTTGGTATTGCTCATCGCGTTGTCGATCATGAATCCGATTGCCTTACTGGTGTTTGTCATCATGGTGGCGGTTTACGCTTTGTTGTATTGGATTTTTTCAACCCCGACCAAAGACCGTGTGGCCGCAGTCAGTCGTGCTTCGACGCGTCGTAATGCGTTCATCGTGGAGCTGACTGGAAAAATGCGTACGGTGCGCGAGTGTGGTGCGCAACGTCTCTGGCTAGAGCGGTTTCGTGAGATTTCTGCAACCGCTACGATGGCTTCGTTCCGTGCTGAGCAGTTGTCCTCGCTCATGGTCAGTATTTCTTACTGCGTGATGATGGTTTCGGCTTTGGCGATTGTTGGTGCGACGGTTCCTGCCGTTTGGGCGCAAACGGTATCCTCGGGTGCGTTGATCGCCTCGATGATGTTGATGTGGCGTGTGCTCAGCCCTATCCAGACAGTCTTTACCAACATGACCCGTATCGAGCGTGTGGGTAGTGCGGTACGACAGATCGACGGGTTGATGAAAATCGCGGGTGAACGCCCGGATGCCTCGCCAGGAGTGAGTGCACGTGCGGTTGAGGGCTCACTTGAGTTCGCACGCGTGTCATTCCGCTATTCAATGAATGTGGATCCCGCGCTGATCGGTGTGGAATTCAAAGTCAAACCTGGCGAACTCGTTGCGATCACCGGTCCCAACGGTGGTGGTAAGTCGACACTGCTCAAGATGGTGTTGGGCATGTATCAGCCTCAGGCTGGTGCGATATTGATTGATAACGTGGATATCCGGCAGCTCGATCCGATCGTGTTGCGCCGTATGGTCGGCTACGCACCACAGGATACGCAGTTGTTCCGTGCAACGATCGCCCAGAATTTGCGGCTTGCCAGACCTGATGCGAGTGACAATGAGGTCTATCAGGCACTCGATATGGCGGGTGCGCTTGAACAGGTGTTAGCGCTGCCTCGCGGGCTTGAGTATCGCGTTGGCGACAACACCAACGAATTGCCCTCGAGCATGAAGCAGAAGCTTTCTTTGGCCAGAGCCTATTTAACGCGCGCGCCGATCATGTTGTTTGATGAGCCTGGCACGGGTCTGGATGAAGAGGGTGATCAGAAATTCATGAAAACCCTCCAGTCGCTTAAAGGCAATACGACTGTTTTGTTTATCAGCCATCGGCCGAGCCACATTAAGCTTGCGGATACTTTACTTGTCTTTGATAAGGGCTATCTGCGAGCAGCCGGACCACCAGAAGTTTTATTGGCACAGCCTACTGCTGCATGATGCGTAATTGATCTTGTCGCTGTTTATTCAACACCAGTTATTCGAACTAGAGAGTTAATTCAATGAGCACTCCTGAGAACTATGGTCAAGAGCGAAAAACCGGGCTGATGCTGGGTAGTCGCACTGATAATTACGTCGCGAAGGCCATCCTGCTCGAAGAGGCGGCCCCACCTTCGTATTTGAAAACAACCGTTAAGCTCGCTGCGGGCTCGATCATTGTGTTTGTTGCCTGGGCATATTTTGCAACGCTAGACGTGATCGCGATGGCACCTGGTCAGATCATGCCTGTGCAGGCTGTTAAGGTGATCCAGCATGTGGATGGCGGCAGGATTGCGACGATCGATGTGATCGACGGTCAGATTGTCAAAAAAGATCAAGTGGTCATGCGATTAAATGACACCGAAGCCAGTGCGGAATACCAGACACTGAGTGCAAAGTATTGGGGCTTGTTTGCACGTGTGGAGCGTCTGCGTGCTTTGTTGTCGAACCGTAATGCTGATTTCTCCAAAGTACCTAAGCAATATGCTGATTTGATTGCTGAGCAGGAACACACCTTAAAAACCTCTAAAGATCAGGTTAAACAACTTGAGGAAGAGATCAAAATTTTAGGTGAAGTCAGCGCGATTCGCGGTGATCTGGCGAAAGAAAAACTTGCTACTCGCGTGCAGGCGCTCGATGCACAGCGGGGCTTGAGTCAGTCTCAGGCAGAGCTGCTCAGATTCCGTCGTACGCACATGGACGAACTTAATTTATCTTCGAACGAGTTGTCACAGACAGAAGAACAGATGACCAAGCTAAAAGATCGTCTGGAGCGCGTAGAGGTGTTGTCACCGGTTGACGGTGTGGTGCAGGACTTGAAATATCGTACAGTTGGCGGCGTGCTGCCTCCGGGTGCGACCTTGATGAATATTGTTCCTACAGATCGTGAATTGCATGCAGAGGTTCGCGTTGCTCCGACTGATATTGGTTTCATTAAAAAAGACCAGACAGTACGATTGAAAGTCGGGACATTTGATTTCATGCGCTACGGCACCATTGATGGTCAGGTGATGATGGTGTCCTCCTACAGTGCTTTGGATGAACGTCAGGCGCCTTATTTCAAAGTCATCGTGAGCTTGCCCCAAAACTACCTGGGCGATGACAAGACTAAAACGATTGAGCCAGGCATGACCGTTCAGGCCGATATCATTACGGATCGTCAGTCTGTATTGCGTTATCTGTTGCGACCTGTGTTTGTTGCCTTTAATCAAGGTATGCGGGAGCGTTGATATGGTTCGCGAGTCCAGCAAAAAATCAGATTCTGGTGTTTCCCTGACGGGGAGACAAGAACAGATATTGGCTTTGCTGGCCGAAGGGAAAAGCAACAAGGAACTCGCCGACGAGTTGCAGATCCAGCAGGGTACAGTCAAGCAACACTTGTTCGTGCTGTTCAGAAAACTAGGCGTATCGAACCGTGCGAAAGCACTGTTAGCCGCCAATCACTTTCTAAAAGAGACTCGCGTACAGGCCTCCTCAGAGGTGAAGAAGTGGGCGGAATCCACCACTAAAAAACAAGGAGTCAAACAAGAGTACGTTTGGCGTATGGTATCTGTGGTTTCTGTTTATGTACCCGACACATTACTGAGTTCTACCGAGAGTATCGTTCAAAGAGATCAGTATTTATCTGATCTGCGTAAGACGATGGCAGAGTTGACAGACTCTCTCGATGGGCAGTTCGTGTCTTTGCCTTACGGTGGAATGCTGGCATGGTTTGGCCATCCGGTTGCCCATCTTGATGATGCAGACCGTGCGGTGCAACTCGCTCAATTGCTGCAGGTATGGTCCGATAGCCAATCGGCCGCCCTGGGTGTGCAAGACGGTTCCGTTCCTGTCAATAATCTTATTGGTATCGGTGTGGCCTCACATCCTGAGGTCGTAGCAAGCAAGGCCACTGAGCTGACGGGCGCTGAGTCTTTCAGAATGGCGGCGATCCTTGCCAGACATGCGCGCTTAATCGGTCGGCCGCTTGCTGATGAGTCAACACAGAAGCTTGCGCCACTTAGTGTGCCTTGGCTTGAGGTCAAAGCCAGTGAGAACAATACGACACCAGAGCAAAAGAGGCTTGGACGCATCGCAGCAGTAGGTGCAGAGTCTTTATCGCTGGTGGATGTGCG